>CAMCQT010000028.1 GCA_945877125.1 Candidatus Brevifilum fermentans
AATACACTCACGCAACGATCACGATGTAATGACAGATTCCCAATGGAGGGTAAAAACATGACCAAAACGCCTGAACAAATTGCACTGGAACGCATTCGCCAAGCCGCCGAGTCAAGATAAAAACCATCCTCGAATAAAAGCCACGAATAAACGAATGCCCGCCCGTATTCGTTTATTCGTGGACAAAATTCGTGGACGGCAGGTTGATATCTCATTGCTAAATGACGGGGGCAAATGATGAAGGTTATAATAGCTACATCGTCAACTTTCAAAGAATTCAATGTGTAACTCCAAAGAGAGGGTAATATGGATGATTTACCTGAGCAAAAAATATTAGGCATAAACGGGACGGAAAGTGAGATTGCCATGACAGATGAAATTATTTATGGGTTGATGGATGTATTCCAACAGGTTGACAACCAGCCTCTCACACTTGGAGAGATAACTCGTCACCTACAGGCTCAAGGATTTTATCGCGAAGTTGACCTTAAAAAAGCAGCGGTGGATGTACGTCTCCATTTAGACGATCCAAGATTTATAGCTTTGGGGAAAATAAAGAGAGGTACATTCCAAAGAAAAAACCGACAAGATAACACAGTCTCGCTTCTGCAAATAGGAAAGGAAATTCAACGCACCATATCGCCTAGTGGAATTGAAATAGAAAATGGAACAATTCCACTTCACGGGCGAGATTTCGATAGATTTTCTGCAAGCATGGATAAATATCAACAAAGCCAAATGAATGTGGATATAGTCTATTATGCAAGCGAAAATTCAACCTGCAAAATCGAACAAGATGACCACAGCCATTGGGTTTTGAAAAGTGAATGGCTAAAAGATTGGTATAAAGAAAACCGAATTGAACCAGGCGATGTAATTTGGCTAACAGTTGAAGGAGTCGCTCCGCTTATAATTAATCTATCCACCAAATGGGATCGAGACCCTGACGCATATCGAAGATATAAATTGCTTCAAGAAGACGCCCCTTTGCCTTCTGTTGACTTGCCTATCTGGTATATTATTTGTGAATTTTTTGAGCAAACTCCCAAAATTTCTCGTAAGTCAGATATAGAAAAATTTGTACTTGAGAAACGCTCTCTGGTTAGCAAAGGCAGTGTCGGCAGTTGCCTTAGCGCAAACCCGTTATTTGTTCGTTTTGGAGGTGGCGATTGGGGATTAAAAGAATGGAATCTCGAAGAAGTTACAAGAACAGTACGCCCAGTAGGAAGTTCTCTTGAAGAGAGTTTTGATTTACCAACAGAAATCGTGCATCTCGATTACATTCTAGCCAACATTGCTTCTGAAAATTTAGTTTACCGAATTTTAGAAGAAAGCCCAAGCCCGTTGACCGTTGTCGAAATAACGAAAAGGATTTCAAAAATTCTTGGCGTAAATAAAGATGTGCTCGCAAGGGCGACTTTCTTTGACCCATCTGACCCGCGCTTCTACCGTCAAGAAGACGGAACATTTACACTTCGCAAAAACCTTGAAGAAGTTATTCATAATCTATCAGAGAACGAACGCATATTAAAAATCTCTTTAGAAAACGAGATTCAGAAACTACAAGAAACTATGGAATCTTTGACTTCTCAGCATAAAAAGGAAGCAAATCAACTTAAAGAAGAACAAGATATTCTAAGAAAATTAGCGGAAGAATGGATTGAACAAATTGAGCATTACGAAAATATTAATAATCAACGAGAAAAACGAATTCAATTGATGTCAAAATTTTTAGAGGAAGCGGTGCCCCTTATTGGGCAAGATAATCTCAATGAAATTTTTGAGCATTTACACCAGAAATCAGAGTTGAAAGACATAATCGGCTCTAACGAAATTGTTAAATTTTCAAAAATCATACATAAGTTTCTCTCACGCTTACAAGACTAAAACAGCAAAATAGCCATTTTGCAGCGGAGTCACATAATGAATCAAAATAAAATCTATATCCCTTGGAAAGTTGGCAAAGGTACTTTCCTCAAAATGACGGAAGAATTTGCAAGCCTTTTTTCAAAGTCAAAAAGTGAAGTACCGTTAATTTTACAAGATCAAGATGGACAAAAGTTTTCAGTAATATACAACCGTGAGAAAAACGAAATTCTTACGTCAGGTCTGATTTTATGGATAAGAAACCGTAATCATACTGAGGATGACAAATTAACTTTAATATTTGAATTGCTCGACTCTGAACAGCCGCTTTTCCGTCTTACTTTGGACAAGGAAATTCCGCCTCCGCCTGACGGCTTGTATTTGGGAAAATCGAAAGACCGATTGGGCAAATACTCAACAGATAAAAAATTCTTCCTACCCGTTCAAGACCTTGTGACACATGTTTTTATTTGCGGCGTCACAGGGACGGGCAAAACAGTAATGGGGAAATCCATCATTGAGGAAGCAATTCTCAAAGGAATACCTGCCATCATTGTTGATCTGAAAGGCGATTTAAGTTCGCTTGGTTTGATTTTTTCATCCCTTGAGGAATCTGAATTTGAACCTTGGGTCGAAGTGCAGGCAAGGGAAAATCGGCAGGCTGTTATTCGGTCAGAAGTAGAGCGCTACAAAGAAAAATTAGCAGAATTTGGATTAACAACTACCGATATGGAACAACTACGAAATAAAGCATCGTTTGCTGTTTTTACTCCTAAAGTAGGCAAGGGTATTCCCCTTGCTATTGCATCTCCACTAGCCGCGCCGCCAGATATTACTGAACTACTACAATCAGATTACGACACTGTATTAAGCATGATCGGCGATTTCTGTGCGACATTTGTAAAGACACTTTTTCCAGAAGCAAAAGACAAGAAATTCAAAACATATAAATCTTTTCTAGAGGAAATAGTTCGTTATTGCTGGGAGCATGGTATAGACTTGCAGGGACCAGATGGGCTTCATGCTATCCAAGAAATGATTAACAAGCCCCCCATTGAACACATAGGATACATGCCTACACATGATTTTATAAAAAAAGAAGAGCGCAACGAACTTGCAAAAAGAGTGGCAATGTGTTTAAGTGGTGAACAACAATTGTGGTTTAAAGGCATACCGTTGGATATTGACGTTTTACTATCTCGTCCTTCCGACAACACAATCCCAATCCCAACCCCAGTTTCAATTATAAATCTGCGTGAACTTGCCACGTTTGACGACCAAATGCACGCTCTATCGCATTTGACTTATGCGCTTTATGAATGGGCACGCCGCAAAGGTGATATGCGCGGTGAGCCGCGTTTGCTTTTCTTCATAGATGAGATTGCAGGAGGAGGAGGTCGAAATGCTTTCTTCCCAAGTCATCCTTACGACCCGCCATCAAAATCAGGGATTAATTTACTTCTTCGTCGTGGACGGGCTTTTGGCTTAAGCTGTATTTTTGCAACTCAGAACCCTGGCGATGTTGATTACAAGGGTTTGAGCAATTGCCAAACTTGGATGGTAAGCAGGCTTCAAACAGACCGTGACCGAAAAAAGATTCGAGAAGGCATGTCCACTGCTGAAATATACATTGATTCAGTAGATGATAAATTGCGAGATATGCAGCCAAACGAATTTTTAGTGAGATCAAAAAGCGGTGGAACAACCATTGTCCAAGAGCGTTGGCTAATGAGTTATCACAAAATGCTTTCAGAAGCAGAGATCGCTCGAATTAACCAACCTCATATATTGGAATGGTTTAGAAAACCATTTAGAAGTGTTCCCAAAGACATTTAGGAGTCTCTTTATACCTTTGACAAAAAAGACCTCGGAGGTTTTCGAAACCTCCGAGGTCTGCCTTTTTACTTTTTACTTCTCACTCGCTACTTCCCCACTTTCACCACCCCAACCTTCACCTTCTCCCCGTCAAATTCATCTTCAACAACGGATGCGTTCTCTGGCGGAGTTGCGAAGGATAATTTGGATGTGAGCGTTTCAGCGGTGATGTAATCCTGATGCGCTTCGATTGCCGACCTCAAGCCTGGGGTGGCCTCGACGAACATTTCTATGCGGTCAGAGACATCCAACTCCGCGGCTTTGCGCAGGTCTTGCACACGGCGGACAAATTCACGCGCCTGCCCTTCCAGCACGAGTTCAGGAGTCAGTTCGGTGACGAGCGCGGCAACGTACGCGCCATCTTCCGCGACGGCAAAGCCTTCCTTGGCTTGCGCTTTCACTTCCACTTCTTCAGAGATGATCTGGAAGGTCTCCCCGAAGGGGCCAGCGGTCACTTCGAGCGCTTTGCCAGCCATGAATGTGGATGCGACTTCTTCCGCATTCATCGAGAGGATCGCCTTTTGGATGGCGGGGAACTTGTTGCCGTATTTCTGTCCAAGTTGTTTCGAGAACGGTTTGATCGTGTGCGAGACGGCTTCTGTTGCAGAATCAAGCAGGCGCACTTCTTTGACATTCAATTCGTCTGAGACGATGTCCACGTTGTTCATCAACGCCTTGCGCTCATTGGCTGTCCCAACCGAGAAGGCGGCGGCAGCGAGCGGCTGGCGCACTTTGCGATTCGCTTTCTGGCGCGCAGAGTGACCCAGCGAGACGAGTTTCATCACGAGGTTCATGTCGCGGTTGAGCGATTCGTCAATGAACTCGTACATGACTTCGGGCCACGCGGCAAGGTGAACCGATTCGGGCGCGGTCTCGTCCACGGTGCGGACAAGGTTCTGATAGAGTTCTTCCGCGAGGAACGGCATGGCGGGCGCGAGTAATTTTGCAACCGTGGTCAGCGCGGTGTAAAGCGTGGAGTACGCGGCCTGCTTATCCGAATCCGATTCAGATTTCCAGAAGCGGCGGCGCGAGCGGCGCAGATACCACGTCGAAAGCTGCTCCACAAATTTTTGGATGGGACGCGTGGCATTCATCGCATCGTACGTTTCGTAGGCTTTGGTCACATCGCGGACAAGCACATTCAACTCAGAGAGCAGCCAGCGGTCGAGGTCATTGGTCGGCGCGGTGATGGTCAGTCCTTGCGGCTTGTCGAGGTTGGCGTACGTCACAAAGAACGAGTAGACATTCCAAAGCGTCAGCGTAAAACTTCGGATCACCTCCCCAACCAGATCGGCGGAGAAGCGGCGTTCCTGTCCAGCGGGAGAGGCGGTGTACAAATACCAGCGCAGCGCATCCGCGCCATGCACATCCAACACATCCCAGGGCTGAACAATATTGCCCTTCGACTTGGACATCTTGAATCCGTCGGCATCCTGGATGTGTCCGAGACAGATGACATTTTTGAAAGAGACATCATCGTTCAGCAAAGTGCTGATGGCGTGCAGCGAATAGAACCAGCCTCGGGTTTGGTCCACGGCTTCGCAGATGTAATCCGCGGGGAATTGTTCCTTGAACTTTTCCTGATTCTCAAACGGATAATGCCACTGGGCATACGGCATTGAACCAGAGTCGAACCAGACGTCGATCAGGTCTGGTACGCGATTCATTCTTCCGCCGCAGTCCGAGCATTTCCAGTGGACTTCATCCACGTATGGGCGATGCAGATCCAACTCGCTCAAATCCGCGCCCGCTTTTTCAGAGAGTTCCGCCACCGAGCCGATGCACTCACGATGTTTGCACTCTCCACATTCCCAAACGGGAAGCGGCGTGCCCCAATATCGCTCGCGCGAAAGCGACCAGTCAATATTGTTTTCCAGCCAATTACCGAAGCGTCCGTTTTTGATATGTTCGGGAACCCAATTGATGGTCTTGTTTAATTCCACGAGACGGTCACGCTTGGAACTGGTGCGGATAAACCACGAGTCACGCGCATAATATAAAAGCGGAGTATGACAACGCCAGCAGAACGGATAGGTGTGCGTATATTTTTCGGTGCGGAATAAAAGTCCGCGCGCATCCAAATCCTTGATGATGAGCGGGTCGGCGTCCTTGACGAAGACTCCGCGCCAGGGAGTGACCTCAGGGATAAACGTGCCGTCAGGCAGAACGGTCATCAACACGGGCAGGTCATTATCCTTTGCCAGTTGCATATCTTCCTGACCGAAGGCAGGGGCGATGTGAACCAGACCAGAACCATCTTCTGTGGTGACGAAATCGCCAAGCGCCACAAAATGCGCAGGCTTGTCAGGAGGCAGGAAAGTAAAGAGCGGATGATATTTCACGCCTTTCAACTTCTTGCCTTTGAAAGTATCCAAGATTTTTACTTCTTCATCCTTGAATAATTTTTCAACCAAAGACTTGGCAAGGATGAGTTTTTCTTTTGTGCCGTCGTTATCGCGCTCGATGGTGACATAGTCCACGTTGGCAGCCGCGGCGACAGCCACGTTGCCGGGCAATGTCCAAGGAGTCGTCGTCCACACCAACAATGAAGTGTCGGGCTTATCCACGAGCGGCATGCGCACAAAAACCGAAGGGTCAGAAACTTCCTCGTAGCCGAGAGCAACTTCATGGTCAGAGAGAGGCGTGCCGCAACGCGGGCAATATGGCACAACTTTATAGCCCTTGAAAAGCAGGTCCTTGTCCCAGAAGTTTTTCAGGATCCACCAGACCGATTCCATGTATTCGTTTTCGTAGGTCACATACGCGGTTTCGAGATCAACCCAAAAGGCGATGCGGTCGGTGAGTTTTTCCCAATCTTGAATGTAGGTAAAAACCGAACTCTTGCAAAGCGCGTTGAATTTATCAATGCCGTATTCTTCGATCTGCTGTTTATTATTGAAGCCAAGCTTTTTCTCCACTTCAATTTCAACTGGCAAACCATGCGTGTCCCATCCGCCGCGGCGAGAGACATGGTATCCGCGCATGATCTTGTAACGCGGAAACATATCCTTGAACGCGCGCGCCAGCACATGATGCACGCCCGGGCGTCCGTTCGCGGTGGGCGGTCCTTCATAGAATACGTATTCGGGCTTGCCCTCACGTTGCTCGATGGTCTTCTTGAAAATATCCTGCTTCTTCCATAATTTCAGGACATTTTCTTCCATCGAAGATACGTCAAGTTTTGGGGATACAGATTTAAACATTCACGCCTCCAGCGTTTACAAGTTATCAGGTTTGCACGATTCAACGTTCAAACCTGTAAACGTTCAAACGATTAAAATAAAAAACTCTCATCTCAAACAGAGACGAGAGCCATGCTCACGCGGTACCACTCTGATTCCTATCATATAGACAGGCACTCATTGGATGACGATCATCATCCTGTTCCGATAACGAAGAACAACTTCGGCTTGCTTACTTTCCAGAGATTGGATTTCAGGTTGCTGCTCCGGGAGGATTTTCCATCTGCTTTGCTGGTTCACCTTTCACCAAACCGTGAACTCGCTGACAACTCTGCAAATGTACTCGTTCCCATCATTGCTTTTGATTAAGCGGATTATACACAGGTCTTTCCAGTTCGGCAAGAAGCCGATTTACAATTCAATTGATCTTAATGTCAGCACTGTAATTTCCGGTCTACAGTTAAAGCGAACAGCAGGCTCGGTCATACCAACCCCTCGATTTGTATATTGCCACATTCTCCCCACCTTGTATAAACCCGAAGGATATTTTCTGCCTAAATACGGCAAAATTATCGGCCCATAAAATGGTATCACCACCTGCCCGCCATGTGAGTGTCCAGATAGTTGCAGATCAAAGCGGTCTTTTTGTGAGCTTATATCTACAAAATCCGGTTCGTGCGCAAGCAACATCGCCCCGCCTGTATCAGGCAATAATTTATATACATCATCCAAGCGAGCTTTATTCTCACGGACATCATCCACCCCTGCAATGTGCAGCCGATCGTCACCTCGCTTGAGAGAATATACAGCGTTATTAAGTTCCACCACCCCACAGCGCGACAACATCGTCCGCACTTTTTCTGCATCCGTCCAATGGTCGTGGTTGCCGAGGACTCCAAGCACAAGATAATCTGCTGTAAGTTTGGATACTTCATCAACAAAATCCTGTGCTGCCTCATCCAAATTTTCAGTCCATGAATGGCCAATTACATAATCGCCAGTCATCACGACCAAATCAGGTTTTTGTTTTTTAGCCAACTCAATTACATCTGAAAGCCTTTCGCGATTCATCCACCCACCGATATGAATATCACTAATGTGTACGATACGCAGTCCTGAAAAGGATTTTGGCAAACGCGGCAAAACGATCTCAACTTGTTCAACGTCAAGCCATTGCGGTTCTCCAAACACGCTATAAATCAACGACCCGGAACCGAGCGGAAACAGGGAAATAAAAAAATATTTCAAAATATTTAAAAAATCACGACGTGAAAGTTTTGATTTCATACACATTGACAAGTATTCTACTCACTAATTGTAGATTTTAACCACCGCTTTCAATATTGAAATCTTACCCATTTCACATTGACGGTTTATAGTCAGACAGGTATAATCTTTTTTCGGCATTATTTCAACTAGCAGGAGTATAATTATGACAACACCCGACAGCGCGCCAGCCGTTGCGCTTGAACCAAAAACGAAACTTAGCGGCAAAATTTTGAAGACCACACTAGCGGGGGCGCTTGTGGACATCGGACAAAGTGTTCCCGGTGTGATCCACATATCACAATTACAACAAGATGCAGTTAACAAAGTAGAAGATGTTGTAAAGGAAGGCCAGACTGTAGAAGTTTGGGTACGTCGCGTGAAGAAAGACCGAATCGAATTAACCATGATCGAACCACTCGGTTTTGAGTGGAAAGAGATTGTGCCTGATATGATCGTAAAAGGCAAAGTTGTTCGTATCGAAACCTATGGCGCCTTTGTGGATTTCGGCGCAGAACGTCCCGGTCTCATTCATGTTAGCGAACTCACGCGCGGGTATGTCAAGACCGCCAGTGAAATCGTCAAAGAAGGCGAAGAGATCGAAGCCAAAGTATTGGATGTTGATCGCCGCAAACGTCAGATCCGCTTGAGCATGAAAGCGCTCCAGCCTGAGGTTGTGGAAGAAGCCAAGCCTGAGCGTGAAAACCGCACAAGAACCGCAGGTAGCGGCGACAAACGCAAACCCAAAGGCAAAAAAGAAGAAGATTTCCATATGGAAGTTGAAGTATCCAACGAGCCACAGTTTACTGCAATGCAAATGGCATGGCAGGCGGCACTCGAACGATCCAAGGGTCGGGGCAAAGTTCGCCCTAAATCCTACAAGACAGCTACGGAAGAACAGGAAAAAATGTTCAACCGCACACTTGAAAAACGAGTTCCCACCGGCGGATAAAGCCAATCAAAAAAGAACAGGTTTATGCCTGTTCTTTTTTGATTCTTGTTCTCGTAGGGCGGGTTTTCAATCCGCCAAAACATTATCGTCGAAAAAGGTCAGGCTGCAAGCCTGACTTACACAGCTTTACACTTTGTTGGATTCGCTCTTTAAGTATGCTTCCATAAACCCGTTCAGATCGCCGTCGAGCACTGCCTGGGTATTTCCTGTTTCATGGTCTGTGCGATGATCTTTGACCATTTGATATGGATGCAAAACATACGAGCGGATCTGACTTCCCCACTCGGCTTTGGTGTATTCGCCGCGCAAAATAGCGCGTTCTTCATCTTTTTCGGCGGTCTTCAACTCCAACAGGCGCGCCCGTAAAATATTCATGGCGAATTCACGGTTTTGCCCTTGCGAGCGTTCATTCTGACAGGTCACGACAATTCCAGTTGGAAGATGGGTAAGGCGCACAGCCGTGGCATTCTTTTGCACATTCTGACCACCTGCCCCTGATGAGCGAAAGACATCCAGTTTGACATCACCCGGATTAATCTCAACATCGGCTTCTTCCATGGAAACCTGCGGCAGGACCTCGATCAACGCAAAGGAGGTGTGCCTGCGATGCGCGGCATCAAAGGGAGAAAGGCGCACCAAACGATGCACGCCCTTTTCAGACCGCAAATAACCAAACGCAAAACGACCAGCCACCGAGATGGTCATGCTTTTGATGCCCGCCTCTTCACCAGGGGTGAAATCAAGTATTTCTACACGAAATCCCTGATCTTCTGCCCAACGTAAATACATGCGTTGAAGCATTCCAGCCCAATCCTGCGAGTCTGTGCCGCCTGCGCCTGCGTGAATGGCAAGACTGGCATCATCATGATCGTGAATGCCGGAGAACATGGTGGCAAAGGAACGTTTGTCGAGTTCGGCTTCGATGCCAGCAATCGCAGATTCCAGTTCGCCGCGCAGGGATTCGTCATCGAGTTGCGCCAGTTCGGTCAGATCGTGAAGTCGATGCGTAATAGAATTCCATGCTTCGACTTCATCACGCAAACTTGAGACAGTCTTCATCACGCGTTGTGCGCTGGTCGAATCATTCCAAAATTCAGGATGTTCTATATCTTTTTCAAGTTGCGAAAGTTGAATTTCTTTGCCCACCAGGTCAAAGACGCACCATGAGTTGTTGAGTCAGGTCAGTCGCGGCCTGCAAGCGGTTATTCAAATCCTGCATGGGGTACTCCTAAGCGTTCGATAAAATCCCGTCTACAAAAGCATCGGGATCAAAGGGTTGCAAATCTTCGGGCTTTTCACCCAAGCCTGCAAACAAGATCGGCAAGCCAAGTTCACGTTGAATGGCAAATGCCATGCCGCCGCGTGCAGATGAATCGAGTTTGGATAAAATCACGCCAGTCACGTTGACAGCTTCTTTAAATGCGCGCGCCTGCTGCAAGGCATTCTGCCCAATGGTCGCATCGAGCACCAGCCACACTTCGTGCGGCGCGCCGGGCAGCGCCTTGCCCACCACGCGATTAACCTTTTTCAGTTCTTCCATGAGATTAAAGCGGGTGTGCAAACGCCCTGCGGTATCGATCATGACGATATCTACGCTGCGGGCGACTCCTGCTTGAACGGCATTGAATGCCACTGCGCCAGGGTCGGACTCAAAAGCGCCGACGATCACCTCAACCTTTAGCCTGTCACCCCAAACTTGAAGCTGGTCCATCGCTGCGGCACGGAAGGTATCTGCGGCGCCGAGTAAAATCTTCCTGCCTTCATTATTGAAGCGTGCGGCAAGTTTGGCAATGGTCGTGGTTTTTCCTGAGCCGTTGACACCAACCACTAAAATCACAGATGGTTTGTGGTTCAGAGATAATGCAGGCGGTGTGATAAGGCGTGCGCGCAATTCCTGCCGAAGGGTAGCCGAAAGCTCGTTAGCACGGATCAAGCCCTCGGTGCGTGTGATGCGCTTGAGAGAATCCAAAACTGAGGCGGTGGTCTCGATTCCCAGATCAGCTTGCAGAAGAAGCGCTTCGAGGTCATCCCATGTATCATTATTGATCTCAGACGTGCCGAGGATGGAGGCAATTTGCCCGAATGCGGCTTTGCTTGTGCGTGAAAGTCCGTCTTTCCAGCGTGAAAATAAATTATTCATGAGTGGCGATTATACTCTACGGGCACAATGGTTCAGGGAATATATGTTATACTTTTTCCTCTCAATGAGGAAAATGAATTGTTCGTTCCTCATTCAAAATACCACCCTGGATTAACAATCTGGGAAGTTTTAGATAAGGAATATAAAAAATGACTTCAGAACCTATTCATATTACAGATGAGGCCTTTGAAAAAGTTGTCATGCAATCGCCTTTGCCGGTGATCGTGGACTTCTGGGCGCCGTGGTGCGGGCCGTGCAAGATGGTCGCTCCGATACTTGACAAGTTGGCTGCAGAGCAGGAAGGCAAGCTCATTGTGGCAAAGATCAACACCGACGAACATTCTGAGTGGATGCAGAAATTCGGCATTCAGGGAATTCCCACCATGTTATTTGTTTCAAAAGGCAAGGTGGTGCATCGTCAGGTTGGCGCGCTGCCAGAACGCATGTTGCGCGACGTGGTAACGCAATTCATGGATGTGATTAGCCAAGAGTAATATGTTCGGACAGATAAAGGAGTTGGGATATGAAAAAAATGTTTTTTTTGTTCACTATGCTTTCTTTTATATTAAGCGCCTGCGTACCCGCCATACTCCAACAACCCCAGGCGACCAGTCCTGCTCCCATCTCGGAGGCAGATATACAAGCAACTGTGGCGATACAAGTAGAACAAACGATTCAATCCCTGCCAAGCCCTACTCTGGCTCCAAGTAATACGCCTGTGGTGATGACTGCCACAAACACCGCAATACAGTCAACGTCAACGTCCACCTCTACCCCGGTATTATTGACGTTGACTGCTACGCTTGCTACAGGAACGGCACTTACCCTGCCATCATCGACAGCTGCACTTGCTGTTAACTTAACCCCCACAGGGACGCCTTACTACCAGTACGCTGGTACAATGCCGCCCGATTTGCCGTATGGGAATATTACGCTGATCAATATGTCAAAAACCGATGCGAGTATTTCATTGCGATGCACCACCAAAGACGGGTATGTAACAAATATTGACTACCCGCTAGGCGGCAGTACGGTCGATGATGCCATCCCGGCTGGTTCATATACTTATGTGGCATGGGTTGGCGGTAAACAATTTACCAACAGCTTTAAATTGAGTAAGTTTCAAGATTTGAAGTTTATAATTTACAAAGATCGAATTGAAATAAAATAACACACTGTTCTAAAACAAGTATATAAATGGAGAAAAAATGTTGAAAAAATCATTACCTATCTTAATTGCGCTGACGGTTTTATTGGCGGCTTGTGCCCCGCAGGGCACGCCGACCATGGCGCCAGCAGATGTTCAAAACACTGCCGTATCCGCTGCGTGGACGATGGTTCAAGCAACCCTGGACGCGAACCCAACCGCCACGCAGCTTCCTCCCACAGAAACCCCCAGCCCCACCCCATTGCCGACTTTCACTCCTCCGCCTTTGATTCCTACCTTGGAACAATTTATTCTGCCAACTTCCACATCGGCTCCATCTGATCCAAATAATTGTAATAGAACGTTAAATATGGGAGAAGCTGGTCCGATGAAAAATGTACGCATTGAGAATCAGAATGCGGCCCAAGTCAACTTATCATTATATCTTTGGGAACCCAATAAATTTGGTCAATGTGGTTATGTAGGATATGTCATTAAACCTAACGAAAAGCGAAAAGTTGGAATTCCTTCAGGGTCTTGGTCTGCTTTTGGGTGGGTATTAAATCCAAAAGGTCAAAGCCAAGCGGGTCCCATCAGCTTTTTTATTGGTCCGAGCGCATCTGATGATCTTCTTAGGCTTGTCATCAAAAAAGAGACAATTGGCTGGGTTGGCCCGTAAAATACCAGACAAGTCATAAATAAAAAAGAAGCCGCAAAATTTTGCGGCTTCTTTTTTATTAGACTGTCGCGCGCCTTATTTTTGCGCCGAGATCGTGCAATTTCTCGTCCACCCTTTCATAGCCTCTTTCGATCTGGCGGACATTTCGTATCGTGGAAGTCCCTTTTGCGGCGAGCGCGGCTAATAACAGCGCCATACCGGCGCGGATATCGGGACTTTCGAGTTTTTCGCCGTACAGTTGAGTGGGACCCTGAATCAAGACCCGGTACGGGTCACATAATATGATGCGCGCGCCCATGCCCACCAGTTTGTCTGTAAAATACATGCGTCCTGAAAACATCCAATCGTGAAAAAGCACAGAGCCGGTTGCCTGCGTTGCCATGGTGATGGCAATACTCATCAGGTCGGTTGGGAAGGCGGGCCAGACATTTGTTTTGATCTCAGGCACCGCCCCATCCAAATCAGATGCGATGACGAGCGGTTGGTCAGATGGCACGAGGAGGTCGTTTCCATCCACCTGCCAGTGGACTCCCAAACGGTGAAAGATCAATCGGATCATTTCAAGATGTTGAACGCCTGCGTTGTGGATGCGGATCTCTCCGTGAGTCACAACGGCCGCGCCGATATAGCTCACCACTTCCAGCAGGTCGGGGCCAATTGTAAATTCTCCGCCAGTGAGTTGAGATACGCCCGTAATATGTAACGTGTTCGAGCCAATTCCTTCGATGTTAGCCCCCAAAATATTCAAAAATTGACAGACCTCCTGAACGTGCGGCTCGGACGCGGCGTTGCGGATCAGCGTCTCGCCTTTTGCGAGAACCGCCGCCATGACGGCATTTTCTGTGGCGGTGACGCTGGCTTCATCCAAAAGGATGTCGGCTCCGTGCAATTCTTTTGCTTCAATTTCAAATACGCGGTCATAAGTGACTTTTGCGCCCAGGGCACGCAATGCCAAAATATGCGTATCCAAACGGCGGCGGCCGATCACGTCACCACCGGGGGGCGGCAAGCGGAGACTTCCCGCGCGCGCCACGACCGGCCCCGCAATGAGGATCGAAGCCCGGATGCGGCGACACAGGTCCGGGTCCAGATGCGAAGCGACCAGTTCCCGCGTTGTGATCCGCCAGGTGGTTGCATCCAATTCCTCGACCACTGCGCCGAGGCTTTCGATCAAGTTCCGCATGGCATGCACATCTCGAATCTGCGGCACATTTCGCAGGGTCACAGGCTCAGCAGTCAGCAAGCACGCAGCGAGCAGGGGCAATGCCGCATTTTTATTTCCTGATGGAGTTACTTCTCCATGCAGTGGATACCCACCTTCAATAATAAATTCTTCCATTGAAATCTCCTTTGAATATCTTCAAAATTGTAAGGCAGTTTTTAATATTCGCCAAGAACATTACAATTCACTTACACCAAAAACGGCTCAGTGTGGCGCATACAATTAGAATTATAATAAATTCAATGTCTACAACTTTGATCGTATCCATAATATTCGGATGGTTTGCGGGATGGCTCGTCAATTATTTTGCAGACGTCCTGCCCTTCACGCGGCGTTTTAGCCAGCCCACCTGCCCGGAATGCGACGCAGCCTTCACCTGGCAGGATTATTTTTTCTTTCGCGCCTGTCAAAATGGACACCCGCGCAAAGCACGCCTGTGGATCGTTCAAATTATCATCCTCGCCGCAAGCGTTTATACCTGGGTCAAACCGCCAGCCAAACTTGGCTATTTTCTCGGGCTGATTCTGATCCTATATTTTGGCGTGATCTTCGTGATCGATTTGGAGCATCGCCTGATATTGCACCCCACCAGCATCTTCGGGGCTTTGCTTGGGCTGATAGTGGGTACGGTTGCCCATGGGATTTCGGCTACGCTGTTAGGCGGGCTGGGCGGCTTGCTGATTATGCTCGTATTCTACGGATTGGGCGTACTTTTTGCCCGCATGCGCACCAAACGCCTGCTCGCCTTGGGACAGGAAGCTGACGATGAAGAAGCCCTCGGCTCAGGAGATGTTATCCTTGTGACCATCCTCGGGTTTATCGTCGGCTGGCCGCTGATCTGGCTCTGCCTTTTGTACGGTATTCTACTCGGCGGTTTGGTAAGCCTCTTCATTATTCTCTGGCTTATCATAAGCGGCAAATATCAAAAGAATGCATTAATGACCTTCATTCCCTACGGTCCCTATTTCATCATCACCGCCGCCTTGATTATTTATTTTCCAAAACTACTTGCGCTGATCGTGCCAGATTAGTTTTTGACCTGACCTGATAAACCAATGGTCTATTCCATATTAAGTGAATGATTAGTAAACTGGCTGTATGAAACTATTTCCCATCAAGCAACCTAAAAAAAATCGCGGACAGGCAATCGTCGAGTTTATGCTCGCGCTGCCAGTTTTGTTGATGCTGTTATACGGCGTCATCGAAGTTGGGCGCTTGATATTTATCTTTTCATCTGTCGCGAACGCCTCACGTCAAGCTGCGCGCTACGGGTCTGCTTCTGGTGAAATTGATAACGTGGCTTTTTATCAGGATTGCGAGGGTATTCGTGCAGTCGCAAATCAATCAGCTTTCATTATTACCTTTGACGAGATCAACATCACCTACGACCGCGGAATCAACCCGGACGGAACTTCGATCCCAATCGAAGGCATAGACCCGAACCCGGAAGAAGACGCGTGCCCGATCGAGAACTACACCGTCCGCAATGGTGACCGAATCATCGTATTGGTTTCGGCGGCATACGAACCAATTCTCACGATCGTGCCGTTTGAACCGCTTAATATCATTTCAGCCAGTGCGCGCTCATTCTTAATATCCATCCCGATTGTTGGAAACGCCCTGCCGACTGGATTTGCCGCTGAAACCAGCACGCCCTCCCCTGCGCCGACTGCAATCACAATGACTCTGACCCCCAGCATCACACCGACTTCTACAGCCACATTTATTCCAACTTCGGTTAATATGCCCAAAGTAACGCCAGAAAATACACAGCCGCCAACATCAACATTTACACCCACGAATACGGCGCTCCCAACCTACACGCCCAGCGCCACAGCTACTTTAATTAGTTGCAGCGGAGTAACCGGCGTATCGCATGGACCGCTTGTCATTAATGATAATGTGATGCAAATGAGCATCACCAACAATACCGGTCACATACTCACAGCGGCACAAATCTATCTGGAATGGAACCATGACACGGGTCATATTTCCGTCACCGACCGCAGTCTGCGCCTCAGGCAGATCATGTTCGCCAGACAAGTTTGGGATGGTAACATCCAGGCGCCGTCGGCTTATATCCCCTTGTACTATCCAAAAATTCCGACAGGCGACTCGATCATCCAATTTGTATTCCATCAAAACTATGATGTGACCGATGGCACCGAGCGGATCATCATCAATATAGCCAATCCTGGCTGCGTAAACTACCCCGTAGACTCAAGCCATTAAAGGATCGTAAAGTAAATGCCAGTGATAAAAAGAAAACGCAGAGCCACTCAAAGTGAGCGCGGCCAAAGTTTGGTTGAGCTGGCTATCACACTGCCCATCCTCATCCTGTTATTACTCGGCACCTTTGATTTTGGAATGGCGATCTTTTCCTATTCCATGCTGAGAGACGCGGCACAGGAAGGCGCCTTTTATGGTTCGTTTAACCCAGCCAACACAGCAGAGATTGAAAATCGCGCCCGCAATATTTCGCCGCGCGCAGAAGATGACATATTCTCGTCGCCAGTTCAATTACGGGATACAGACCTGATCAAAGTGAACATAAAAGCATTGGGTGGTTTTTGCCAGGGCGCCAAAAACGGCGTAGCCAACAGTCTCCAGGTCAGTGTATCTTACCGCTACCCGATACTCATGCCATTTGTGGGACGGGTGATCGGGTCAAACACAATCCCATTAACCGGAACTGCCACAAACGTTATTCTTCAACCCCCATGCCCATGATGCCCATATTTTCAAAACGCCCCAAATACAAAAAAGGTGAACGCGGACAGGCGATCATCATTATCGTGTTCGCGATCATTGGATTGATCGGCATGACCTCGCTGGCAATTGATGGGGGCAATGCGCTGATAGATCGCCGCCGAACAGAAACCGCCGCATCTGCCGCCGCCCTCACCGCCGCCCTGACCCGCATCGAAGGCGGTGACTGGCGGAGCGCGGCGCTGGCAACCGCCAACGCAAACGGCTACAACAACGACGGCGTCTCAAATATCATTGAAATGAACACCCCCCCGCTCAGCGGCCCGTATGAGGGAAATTCCGAATATATCGAAGTGATCATCACCTCACACCTCAGCACTTATTTTGGGTCGGTCATTGGCGTTCCACTTGTTACCAATGTTGCCCGCGCCGTGACGCGGACCAAGCCTTCTGAATACGGCGAGATGTTTGACGGCAATGCGCTGGTCAGCCTGTCACCCCATAGCCTGTGCGAGGAAGACAAGAAGAAAAGATCATTCTGGATTCACAGCGAAGCAACGATCAGCCTGACGGGCGGCGGAATATTCGTCAATTCAGACAACACCGAGTGCGCCTTCATCCAAATGGGCAGCGGCAGTATTCGCATTCAAGATGAAAGTCCGATCACCGTGGTCGGCGGCGCGGATATACAAAAAACAAAACTCATTACCCCGGTCACTGTACAAACGGGAGCAGTTCCCATCTCTTACCCGCCCGCGATCCAAATGCCCAAGGTAGGCTGTGGCTCTAAAGAAGCCGCCGTGGATGAATTTACGGGCAAGACCATGACCGCTGGAGCATGGGATGGCGGCGATGAGCCGTTTCCTCCCGAGGGAGTTGTCAAACTGGAAGGCGGAACCTACTGTATCAGCGGCGATGTGGTCATAAAATCAGGCACTAAATTAGAGGGTCATGGCGTGCTCCTCATCATCGAAGATGGAAATTTTATGGTCAACGGCAATGCCGAGGTCTGGCTAACCGCACCCAAACGCGGACTTGAAAATGGACTGCTGATCTATATGCCCATCGAAAATCAAGGTCGCGTTGCCTTGAACGGCAATGCCGACTCTCGCTTCCGCGGCACTATTTTTGCGCCCGGCGCAGATATTCGACTCAATGGAATGGATTCAGACTACGGATTTCACAGCCAGATCATCGGGCGCTACATCGAAGTGGATGGACAGGACAACATCGTCATCAACTACAGTGACGAAGAAAATTACGACGCATACAAGATGCCGGAAGTACTTCTTAGCGAATAATTCGCGCTTTGTTTACCAGACCTCTTGCATAAGTAAGCAGTAAATGGCATTTAATCCTTTTTTAACCACTGAGACACCGAGACACTGAGAAAAAAATATTAAAACTCTGTGACTCGGTGTCTCAGTGGTAAAGGTTCTGAGACTTTTGCAAGAGGTCTGGTAAATGATGAACAACAGTCGGCCTTTTTTGAACCACTGAGTCACGAAGGCACTGAGAAAAAACATTAAAAACTCCGTGACTCAGTGCCTCCGTGGTGAAAGTTTTAAGATTTTGTTGGATTTTGTGGTTGGGCTATATTTTGCCCAAACCGTCCACGAATTTTCACGAACACCTGCACTGCAACAAACGCAGTGCGGTGCAAGTGTAAACGAATGGGAAGACCTCAATTCGGGTATTCGTGGCCTTATTCGTGGATGGTTTGCCACGAAACCACAAATTCCGGTAGAACCAGAAAGCTTTAAGACTTTCGCAAGAGAGGTCTACTGCCCGTTCTTACAAATCTGTTAACGTTACAGGTTGCCTGTCTGATACATTTTGCCTTTGCAATGGTATATAATTATTAATATCGTAAAGACCAGCGAACTCCACAACGCTTCCTTCCCCACTTACTTCACAGCCAAACAGACCCCTCGCTTGCCCGTACTTACGGCTTTCTCAAAGCAGATTAACCATTTTATAAGTTTATGGCAAAGGCTTAACGCGAATTACGCAAATTGGGCGAATTTCGCGAATGCACAGAAAAATTCGCGAAATTCGCTTCATTCGAGCCATTCGCGTTAAAGATTTTCGGACTTTGAGAAAATCGTAAGCCCGTACTAATGTCGGATTTATCTTTTAACAAAAAGTACACTAAAATAATGACTTATTATTATTGAGGATGAAATGCCAAAGGCGTTACAAAGAATTTTTTCATTATTTATAAAACCCGACCCGCTGCGGAAAAGGAACGTACGCAAATCCAGGGGACAGAGCCTGGTGGAAGTTGCGATCGCCTTCCCCGTTTTCATTATGCTGCTTTCTGGTGTGATAGAGTTCGGCTTTATATTAAATTATTATCTTTCATTATTGGATGCCACACGCGACGCCGCACGCATTTACAGCGGTGGTGACCCTTTCGTCTGGGATACCAATAGTACAAGCAACCCTAATGGGTCAGATGATTTTTATTATCAGGCAGCAATTTTGGTACGAAGAACACTTGACCCAAGCTATGTGCCTGCAGTCTATGTGCCTGCTTATATCCCAGAACACTTTCTTACTGCCTACCGTGGGCGTAGGATCGTGCTTGACCCATTGGAAGATGATGTGATCGTCACTGTCTACGGCGCTGGTGCCAGCGGCGTAGAACTTTGGCGAGCCGGCGATCGTCCCTATCATCTATTCCCCACCAGCGGCAGTTGGCCAGGTAACTATCAATCCATTTTTACAACAACAAATATTACAAGCAGCCGTGTTACTGGCGCGCCAGATGCAGGCATTCTTGTGGTTGAAGTACATTACAACTATCACCATATTCTAGGATTACCCTGGATGGCGGCAATCCTGCCCAATCCGCTTCACTTACAAGCCTACACGATCATGCCCATTCGCGCGGGTGAACCCGTACCCCCTTAACCTATAAAAGAAATGAAAAACATGCTCAAAAACATTCGCAAAAACTCAGAACGTGGACAAGCCATCATCCTGGTTGCGGCTTCAATTGTAGGATTGGTGGCCATTGTTGGTTTAATGGTGGATGGCGGTATGCTCTTGATCGAATATGCGCGCTTGAAACGCGGCATTGACTCCGCTTCGATTGCCGCCGCCGCGCAGTTTCGCAAACCTGCATCTGCCGCAGACGCCCTGGCCAGGGGCGCCGATATGATCGCAGCCGCGGAGGAATTCCTTCAATTCAATCAGTCTATCTCCTCGGTTTCAATTCATACATGCAGCTACCCAGGTACGCCGCACGATGAGGTGCTCTGCCCGCCTGCTATAGGACCAGCAGCACGCAAATTGGTGCGCGTCACGGCCACACGGCACGTGGACTTTGGCTTCATGCGAGTAATCGGATTGACTGGCACAGATATCACAACCACAGCCATCGGCGAGGCCGCCTCGATTGATATGGTGCTAGCCATTGATACATCTGCCTCCATGGCATACGAAACCACAGTTGGCGGGAACCCCAACCAACCCGACCCAGCTAACCCAGCAGACCCGATAAATTATCCGGGAGATGACCCTGAAGTATGCAACGCGCACCTTGGTGACCCAACCAGAAGATGTGAACCAATGGGAAAAATAAAAGATGTAGCGGTGAACTTTATTGACCAACTATTTTTTCCATATGATCGTGTTGCTCTGGTTGCCTTTACCGAACAAACCCCAGGCGGAAGCCGTAATGTGACAGTTCCGGTGCTTTCTTTTAACGACAATCAGGATGCCAGCGGTAATGCAACCACAGAAATTCAAACCGCCGTGCGCGGGTTAAAAGTCTTGCAACTCCCACGTTGTCCAGCAGACCCCTCAACTTATATAGGCTCATGTCTTTTCTATGATGAAAATGATGGGCATTTCATTGGAATACCTTGTGCGAACAAAACATGGGGGAATGGAGATCCAAGCGCCTGCGGTTCCAGTAACTTCGGCGGCGGACTCACCTTGGCCGGCGACCAATTTGGCAACGGAGCCAGACAGGATTCCTTCTGGGTTGTGATTGCGCTGATCGGCGGTCCAGCCAACGCAACAGACCCTGTTTCCGCCGAGCCGTATGGGTATTGCCCAGGACGAGTTGACGAGCCAACCTGGGCTTGGCCCGATTCACCGGCAGGAAAGGGTTTAGGTTTTTGCCGCGATCGTGACCCAATGCCGGGATCCTATAATGCGGCTACTTATGATCCAGACACTTTTAATTGGACTGGATACGATTGGACGACTCAAACCCGTCATTACATAAACCCCGTCACTCATGTTGCCGAAGCCCTGTATGATGCCGATGATTATGCGCGTGACGCCGCAGACTATATTACCTCTCCTAAAACTGGACAGGGCGCAGTCTTATTCACGGTCTGCCTGGGTTCTTATTGCCGTGATTATCCAAGTACCGACCCCGCATCTGCGGAACATCTCGGTCAATACATGTCCTTACATGCCGGAGATAACCTGACGGTTACACCCAATATTACAGCCAATCATGGCTTATACTTCTACGCAGTAGACACCAATGCGTTGGGAGGCGTCTTCACAAAGATCGCCGAAAACATCTTTACCAGAATTTCTCAATAAGTCATCGCATTAAGCATTTACAACTTTTTCTCCAAGGGCATTCCTATGAAAAATATTTTTATTAAAACGAATCAAAAAAGACCAGGGCGTAAGAATGCGCAAGGCATGCTTGAATTTGCCCTTGTTTTACCCGTGTTGCTGACAATGATCCTCGGCATCATCGAGTTTTCGCGCCTGATGTTTGCCTGGATCATCATTGAAAATTCGACACGCTTTGGCGTCCGTTACGCCATTACAGGCAATTACGACCCCCAGTACTGTGTAGACGGCTCTGACACCGGCACTGAGGCCTGTGGTGGTTCTGTGATATCTAAAGTAGCGGAAGAAATAGATGCGGCGCGCATCCCTTCCATTGAAGACGAAACCCGCCGCATCGTGATTGGCTTCCCGCTCAAAGAAAATCCCCGCCCCCCAGCGACGCCTATTTATACAGAGACTGAGTTTAATTATTTTAATATCACAGTCTGTTCCGACAGGAAGGATGCCTTGGGCGTTGACCGCTGGTTTGAAAAGCCAGTGATGAGCAGCGAAATATACGCAGAATGTCATAACAGTGAAGACGCCGCCGACTCGGGGCAGATGGTGTATGTTGCGGCAGACTATAACTTTACCTTCATGGTCCTGCAGACCTTAACCACACAACCCCCCATGATTCACCTTGCGTCCTATCGTCAGGGACTTGTGGAGCAATTCCGCGGTTCGCGCGCCATCAACACACAGTTGCCGGGTAATCTCCCTACAAACACGCCCACCCTGACACCCTCACCCACGCCCACCAATACACCTACATTCACACCCTCACCTACAGACACACCCACACCTACAAACACGCCCACCAATACCCCCACACCCACAGCCACCTACACACCCAGCAATACCCCCACGCCTACCAATACCTATACGCCCACGCCTACTCCCACGCCCAATTGCAATAATCTCAAAGTAAGCAATACCGGCTTTAACGGTGACAACTTCAGAACAAGGATTAGAAATCAAGATGCTTCGATAGCCTACCTGACCAATGCAGAACTAACCTGGAACGATGACTATAGCCCGCCCATGTTCTTGCGGTATTTCCAGTTCAGCGCCGTCACTTCGAGCAACCAGACCGACGGGAAGTTTGACATCAACCAAACCTACACCGGCAACAGTGTTTACGGTGATACCACTTCACCCTCATCCTTTAACTCAATTGGCGACCGGGGTCTGTCGCTTGCCAACACAGAAGCCAAATGGTGGCTGGCAAGTTACAATGAAGGTGTCGACTCCACCTTAGCAGGCTCGTACAGTGTTAAATTATATTTTAAATTTGACAATTGGGGTGTCACATGTCTAAGAACGGCCAGGTACGATAATTCGACATCCACCCCAACACTAACGCCGACCATTACAAAAACGCCGACCATCACAAACACGGTGCCTCCTACAAACACGAAACCTCCTACAAACACGCCGCGTCCTACAAACACGCCACCCAACACACTCACGCCAAGCAAGACGTTCACGCCCACGCCGATAACGCCCACGAAAACAAAAACGCCGATCACGCCTACGGCTACAAAAACGCCGATCACACCCACGGTTACAAAAACGCCGATAACGCCCACGAAAACACCCACGCCAAGCAATACGCCAGCCGTCACCAAAACGTATACGCCAACACCGACAAACACGTTCACGAAGACATACACGCCTACAAATACAAAAACATACACGCCAACGAATACCCGCACGCCAGCTTATACAGCTACGCGCACGCCCACGCGCACACCCACGCCCACAAAAACATTCACTGGTGGTGAATAATTGGTGAACTGCAAAACAAGGCGAACCCCTGAATAACGGTTCTACCTAGGGTAAATAAATTCAACAAAAAATCGTCAGCCTAAAAAAGGCTGACGATTTTTTTACGGTATAATCCGGCCAACCTACAAAAAGGAGGCATAATACAAAAAAAAGCTCATGGGAAAGACAGCGCATGGACTTTGGTTGGCAGATTAGCAATTGATGTTAAGCAGTTTTAATCCCGAAGGGATGGCAGGATTGTAGAAAATTATGCGTGAAAAACAAAATCCCGAAGGGATGACAAGATTTGCGCCGAAAAGCATGACACCCCTTTGGGGTTATTTGATCCATTTTGCTTGAATCTATAATCATTCCACTCCTTCGGAGTTTCTGCGTAATATCAGTTGTAATTAGTGAACCAAAGTTGACGAGGACGAGGGTTCTCCATTTCAAAATGGAGTTAATGACACCTCACCCTGCCCTCTCCTAAAAAAGGAGAGGGTAAGTGAAGTCAGAAAATCGAACGATCAGCGGAAGCCCTCCGGGTACGCCAAACCCGTCATATCTTTCCCTCCAAAGGATAACCCAGCCCATAATACCCGCAAGCAATTGCGCGGTCAAAAGGCGTGGGAGTGGCAAAAAATACAACCATGTCATTGCGAGGAGCGCACTTGCTCTTAGCGATGAAGCAATCTCCTGTTAATGGGGAGATTGCTTCGGGCGAAAGTGCATCGCCCTCGCAATGACATAAAATCTAACAATCGGAGGAACTCCCCTATGTGTGGAATCGTCGGATATGTCGGCCCGCGAGACGCGGTGTCGATCATCCTCAATGGCTTGAAAAGGCTTGAATATCGCGGCTATGATTCGGCTGGTGTGGCTGTCATCAACAGCAACCAGATCGAAGTGAGAAGAGACGCGGGTAAATTGTCGCAATTAATTGACCTCGTGGCGAAATCTCCGCTGAGCGGCGCACCGGGCATTGGTCACACGCGCTGGGCGACGCATGGCGCGCCGTCCGCCCGCAACGCGCATCCGCATGTCGGCAGCACGGGACGCATGGTCGTCGTGCATAACGGCATCGTGGAAAACTTTCTCGAAATCAAAGATGAACTCGTCAGCGAAGGCGTGAACTTCCTTTCAGAAACCGACACCGAAACCATCGTGCATCTGGCAGAGCATCAGCAGGCGGCAAGCGCCGACGGCGGTTTTGTCGAAGCCGCGCGGCGCACCTTTCAAAAGATCGAAGGCGCAAACGTGGTCGTCCTCATGTCAGCCGACGAACCAGACAAAATCGTCACCGCCAGAATCGGCAACGCGGGCGGCGTGGTCATCGGCTTGGGCGAAGGCGAAAACTTCATCGCCTCAGACATCCCCGCCATTTTGGAACACACCCGCCGCGTCATCTTCCTCGAATCGCGCCAGATGGCGATCATCACCCGCGACAGTGTGCGCATCGAAACGCTGGAAGGCAAGGAAGTCAAACCTGAAATCCACGTCATCGCTTGGGACGCCGTCGCCGCCGAAAAAGGCGAGTACCGCCACTTCATGCAGAAGGAAATCCACGAGCAGGTGCGCGCGCTGACCGACACCCTCGCGGGGCGTGTGGACTTCAAGGAGGGGCGCATCCGCCTGCCCGAACTCAACCTGACGCCTGAACTCGCCAAAAAAATCCAGCGCATTTACATCACCGCCTGCGGCACGGCAGCCTACGCCGGCATGGTCGGCAAAACGCTGATCGAAAAAATCGCGCGCATCCCCGTCGAAGTGGTCATCGGCTCCGAGTTCCGCTACAGCGACCCGATCGTGGACGAAAACACCGTCGTGCTTGCCATCTCGCAATCAGGCGAAACCGCCGACACGCTGGCCGCCATGGAAGAAGGACGGCGCAAAGGCGCAATCATCTGGAGCATCGTCAACGCGATTGGGTCACAAGCCATGCGCGTCTCGGATGGAACCATCGCGATGCAAAGCGGACCCGAAATTGGGGTGGCCTCGACCAAGGCATTTACCACGCCTTTGGTAGATCAATACATGCTCGCCATTTTGCTGGCAGACCTGCGCGGCACCATCGACGACAAAACCCGCCGCCAACTGGTCGCCGACCTGCGCCTGATTCCCGACCTGGCCGGGCGCGTACTCGACACCGAACCAGAAGTTGAAAAAGTAGCGCACGCGCTGAAAGATATTACAGGCTGTCTGTATCTGGGGCGAGGCATCAACATGCCCATCGCCTACGAAGGCGCGCTCAAACTCAAGGAAATTTCCTACATCCACGCCGAAGGCTACCCCGCCGGAGAAATGAAACACGGCCCCATCGCCCTGATCGACGAGGAAATGCCCGTGCTGTGCATCGCTCCGCAAGACCCGTGGCACGAAAAAATGATCTCGCAAATTCAACAGGCAAAAGCGCGCGACGGCATGGTCATCGCCGTAGCCACCGAAGGCGACGAACTCATCGCGGGCATGGCTGACCACGTCCTCTGGGTTCCCGAAGCCCCGTGGATGCTCTCGCCGATCATCACCGTCATTCCGCTGCAACTGCTCGCCTATCACATCGCCACCATCCGCGGGCTGGACGTAGATCAACCCCGCAACCTCGCCAAGAGCGTGACGGTGGAGTAAAAGATGTTTCATGTCATTGCGAGGGCGCTCTTGTTCTTTGCCCGAAGCAATCCCCACATAACAGGAGATTGCTTCGTCGGGAAGAGCAAGTGCCCCTCCTCGCAATGACATATTTCACAGAGGATTTTTATGCGTCCAGACTGGGATTCCTATTTCATGAAGATCGCCTACGCCGTCTCTGAGCGCAGCACCTGTGACCGCGCCTTCGTGGGCTGTGTGCTCGTGCTGGAAAAACGCATCCTAACCACCGGCTTCAACGGCTCACCTGCCGGGCAGTCACATTGCGACGAGATCGGTCATCTCATGGTCGAAGGTCATTGCGTGCGCACGATCCACGCCGAGACGAACGCCATTATTCAAGCCGCCCTGCACGGCGTCTCGACCAAAGGCGCCATGTGCTACGTCACGCATCTGCCGTGCATCAACTGCACCAAGGTCTTAATCAACGCCGGCATCTCGCGCATCGTTTATCACACCGCCTACCGCACCGACGAAAACGCGATGAACTTTTTGAAAGCGGCAAATATTGAATTGGTGCAGGTGGAGTTCAAAGCGTAGCCCACCCCCTCTGTCCCGCAAAGCGGGACATCTCCCCCAAATTCCAAAGAGCGTGGAATTTGGGGGAGAAAAAATTCAGATTACCTCGCGGTCATTTTTCCAAACGACTGCTTCTACTTCCCCCGACTCCCCCAGCAAAACAGGCAGCATGGATTTCATCTCAGTTGGATTGCCAGATGTGAAGAAGCGGACGGATGCCCGTCCCTGTGACTGATTTTTTGTCCCCGCCGCCTCCAGCAGACGTTTGACCTGTTTCGCCACCGATGGGGCTGGGTCAATCACCCGAACATTTTCGCCCAGAATCTGCTCAATGAGCGGAATCACAAACGGGTAATGCGTGCATCCCAAGACAACGGTGTCAATATTTCGCGAAGCGTCAAGCATGGGGAAAAGCGCATCTTCCAAAATAGCGCGGGTGTCCGCAGAATTCAACTCCCCTTTTTCAATTTGACTCACAAGTCCCGGACAGGTGTGTTGAAAAAACTCAACACCTGCTCCAAACCTTTCCACCACCGAAGCATACAACGCGCCTTGAAATGTGGCCGGTGTAGCCAGCACGCCCACCCTGCCAGTCTTCGTCGTCTCGGCAGCGGGTTTGACAGCAGGCTCCATGCCCACAAATGAGACAGCGCGCTTCGCGAAACATCCGCGCAGATAGGTCAACGCAGCCGCGGAAGCGGTGTTGCAGGCAACAACAATTAATTTTGAATCATGGTTCAGTAAAAATTTTGTGATCCCCTCTGAAAAATTTTGAATTTGCTCCATCGAGCGCGGACCGTACGGCACGTGTCTCTGATCGCCGAAATATAGAATGGATTCCTCTGGCATCAACGCGCGCATCGCCCGCAAAACGGACAGTCCGCCTACGCCAGAGTCAAATACACCGATGGGATGTGGAGAAGAAGTCATTGGGAGTTTTGGGAGATTGGGGATTAGAGATTGGTGATTGGAGATTGGAGATTGAGTGCCAGATAATAATTACCAATTACCAATTACCAATTACCTTTTACTTCCCCACCGCATCTACAAATGACTTGAACAATCTTTGCATGGGAATTTGATCCGTGAGCCATTCAGGATGCCATTGCACGGCCACGGCGTACGGATGGTCGGGGATTTCGACCACTTCCACCAAGCCATCGGGAGCATATCCCACGGCACGCAGTCCGGGTGCAATATCCATCAAACCCTGATGATGCAGGCTGTTGACGTTCAACAAGGTCTCACCAAAGATTTCAGCCGAACGCGAGGTCTCATCCACATTAACGGGATGAACGAGAAAGCGGCGCAAGTCACCGGGGTATGCATGATCGAGCGCGCCTTTTAATTGATCGTAAATATGAGTGTAAAGCGTGCCGCCCAAAGCCACGTTCATCACCTGGGCACCGCGACAAATTCCTAAAATAGGCTTGCCATCGTGGACAGCGGCGCGCATTAAACTGATCTCGGTAGCATCCCGCGCTTCGTCCACCTCACCAATTCTCGGGTGGTCTGCTCCGTTGAAATATCCCAGCGACACATCCCCGCCGCCCGTGAAGAGAATGCCTGCGACGCGTGAATAAATATCGAGGAAGTCTTCCTCCAAAAGATTTGAAGGGATGAGAATGGGAAGTCCGCCAGCCTGAATAATGGCGTTGGTGTATGTGTGCTGAAGCGCAGTCAGCGGATGTCCGTCTACATCCTTGCCATTGCGTGTGGTGATGCCGACGAGAGGTTTGGGCATGAGTATCTCCAATATAAAAAGACCCTAAAAGTCTTGAAGACCTTTAGGGTCTTTCTAAGAACCCTGTTGGTGGAATGTGCTGAAGTTTAGTCGAACTTCTGTTTGAGACGTGCACCCTTGCCGGTGCGGTCACGCATGAAGTACAACTGTGCGCGGCGGACTTTGCCGTGGCGTTCGACCACAATTTTGTCAATGCGCGGAGAGCGAAGCAGGAACGTGCGCTCCACACCAATGCCATTGGCAGCCATGCGACGAACAGTGAGGGATGAATCGTTGCCACCCTTGCGGAGGCGGATCACAATTCCCTTGAATTCCTGAATACGTTCGCGGTCGCCTTCTTTGATCTTGACGTGGACGCTAACCGTATCACCTGGATTTAACTGCGGAATTTTCTCGTTAATTTTGGCCTCAACGGCCTTAATGAAGTCTGTCATTTTCGCTCTTCCTTAATTCATAATATCATTGCGGTTTGTGAAACGCGAATGCGGAGTATAGCACGCATTTTCTGAATATACAAGACCGATTCTATTTATATTTTCTAACTGCCAGCACTGCGTTATGCCCGCCAAAACCGAAGGCGTTGCTGATGGCAAGTGAGATTTTTACCTCGCGTGATTTGTTCGGAATGTAATCGAGGTTACATTCAGGGTCGGGGGTTTCGTAGTGGATGGTGGGCGGTAAAATGCCTTCGCGAATTGCCTGCACACAGAAGATGGCTTCCAAGGCGCCTGTGGCGCCCATCATGTGTCCGGTCATGGATTTGGTGGATGAGATCGGAGTTTTATAAGCCAGCTCACCAAACGCGGCTTTAACGGCGCGCGTCTCAGATTGGTCGTTTAGGAGTGTGCCTGTGCCATGTGCATTGATGTAGCCGACGTCTTCAAAGTTGGCTTTGGCAGAAGATAACGCCATGCGAATGGCCGCCGCGCCGCCTGCGCCGTACGCCTCTGGAGCAGTTACGTGGTGGGCATCTGCGGTGGCGCCATAGCCGGCAAGTTCCGCCAGAATATTTGCGCCGCGTGCTTTGGCATCTGATTCACGTTCAAGGACCAGCACGGCCGCACCCTCCCCCATCACCAATCCGTCGCGGTTCTTATCAAAAGGCTGAGGCGTCATTGAATAATTATCATTCTGACGAGACATCGCACCCACCCGATCAAATGCCGCCACGCCCGTGGATGTGATGGTCGCTTCGGATGCGCCCGCCAACGCGGCATCGATCATGCCGGTGCGGAGCATCATCAAGGCGGTGCCAATTCCATCAGAACCAGAGGCACAGGCCGAGGCGACGGAAAAGCACGGGCCTTTAATCCCAAACTCAATCGCGGTCATGCCCGCTCCGCCGTTGGCCATTAACATGGGAATCAGGAACGGGCTGACGCGGCGCGGACCTTCGGTGTGGTTCATCAAAATGGCATCCTGCAAAGATTGCAAACCACCGATTGCCGAAGAGATGATTACGCCGATGCGCCCAGCGTTTGACTCTGTAATTTCGAGTCCAGACGAAAGCAATGCCTCGCGAGCCGCCGCAACTGTAAACTGCTCAAAGCGGTCGCGTCGGCGCGCTTCTTTTGCATCCATAAAATTTTCAGGTTTAAATCCTTTCACTTCGGCGGCAATATGCACCTGTAAATTAGCTGCGTGCGAATCAAACAGCGCAATTGGCGCAACGCCAGAGACGCCCGCAATCACATTGTTCCAGGTATCCTTAACATTCAAACCAAGAGGATTGACTGTTCCCATCCCCGTAATCACAATACGTTCCTGCATTTCTCCTCCAACGATGATTCTATAAAATAGGTATTTGCGCTTACAACCCCGCAAAGCAAAAAACGTGACGTTCGATATAACCCCGCTCCGCGCTGCGCGACGCCCAGACCTGTTCCCCAAAAAATAAATTTATCTCCCCTTGAGATTTTCCCGCCACTCGCGCTGTAACAAGCCATAGTGATATTCACTTGTATAAACGCCATTATCCAAATAACTTTCCACAAAGTGAGCTTCTCTGCGAAAGCCGATTTTTTCCAGGGTTCGATAAGATGCGGCATTTTCCGTATCACAATCAGCAACGACACGATGCACATCCATATCTTCAAAAAGATATTCCAACAAATGCGGAATCACCTCGGTCATATAACCTTTGCGCCAATGCTTTGAAGAAAGTGTAAAGCCGATCCTGGCCTGACGGACATCATCTTCTTTTATATAACAGCCCAGGTCACCGACCAGCTCATCTGTATCTTTTAATGCGATTGCGAATTGAATCCATCCCCCTTGTCGCGGCGCTACTCTTTCTTTCATGGATGAAATAAAAGCCACGGCATCTTCACGCGGATACGGAATTCCCCAGCCTTGATATTTTGCGACCTCGGGATCATTGTGATACTCTAAAAACGAATCAAGGTCGCCATCGGTAAAGTTACGCAAGATCAATCGTTCTGTCTGTATATACATTTTATTCACCAGGCTTGGGGATGTAATCTCCCTCAACCCATTCCTCGCCGTCAGGGCCGATTTCCTTCTTCCAGACGGGCACAATTTCTTTCAAGCGGTCTATGCCATAACGTGCCGCATCAAACACGCCCGTGTCACGGTGCGCGGCAGTACAAATGATGAGGACAGTCGGCGTTTTGGGATACAGTTTTCCAATGCGCTGGACAATGGCAATGCCTTCGACGACGTTCCATTTCTCGCGGATTTCGTCTGCGACCTGTTTCATTTTGGCTTCTGCCATTGGGACGTAGGCTTCATATTCGAGGTATTCAGTTTCGTGCGCGTCACCACGTTTGGTTTCACCGCGTACCATACCCGCGAAGATTGCGGCCGCGCCCGTTGATGTCAACGTGACTTGCGCCAGCAGATCGTCCAAGTCCAGTTCAGATTCGGTGATGGAGAAGATGGTTGGAAAGTTGGAAGATTCCATATTTACAGGTTATCCACCGCTGACAGGCGGGAACATGCCGATCTCCGCATTCAGCGGAACAATGGCTTCATCAAAAGCGTATTCGCGGTTGATGGTGATTAACACCGAGTGCATGGATTCTTTCAGGTTGGGATAATCGGTTGACAGTTTATCTTTCAGACCCTGAATAGTCAGGTCGACGGGAATATCAAGCTCAAGCGTTTTCACCCCCGCACGGTCACGAATGGTTGCAAAAAATAAAAGTTTTATGCGGTTCATCTAAAATCCTTTGTCGAGAAGTGAGAAGTGAGAAGTGAGAAGTCTGAGGCTTTTTACCTATTACTTCTTACCTTTTACTTTTTATCTTTCTTATTCATTTACGATGTCGCCACTTTTTCCGCCATGTTTTTCAATCAGACGGATATTCTGAATCCGCATGGTTTTTTCTGCGGCTTTGGCCATGTCATACACCGTCAGCGCGGCAACGGAGACAGCGGTCAGGGCTTCCATTTCCACGCCAGTTTTGCCTGTCACTTTGGCGGTGGCGGTGATCACCACGCCTGGAAGAGATTCGTCGAGCACGAGGTCGACATCCACTTTGGAGAGAAAAAGCGGATGACACAACGGAATCAGCTCCGAGGTGCGTTTGGCGGCGTTAATGCCCGCAATCTGCGCCACGGTCAGCACATCGCCTTTTTTGATCTGACCCGCGCGGATCAGATCAAATGTCTCTTGTTTCATGTGGATTTCGCCGCGCGCAACGGCTACACGCTCAGTATCAGCCTTCGCGCCCACATCTACCATGTGAGCGCGTCCCTGTTCATCAAGATGGGTCAATTTGGACATGGTCAGGATTATACCCGAGGGCATTTCATACACTGGTATAATACGCGCGCTATGGATAACCTGATGGGACACCAAATCACTGGCTACAAGGTGCAGACCGCTGTGTACGAAGGTCCGCTTGACTTGTTGCTCAGCCTGATCGAACGCTCTGAATTAAATATCACTGCCATTTCGCTTGCGGCAGTGACAGATCAATATTTGTCCTATTTGCACGGGCTGGAACAAATGAAGCCCGATGAAATCTCGTCGTTTTTGGTGATCGCGGCAAAACTGGTACAGATCAAATCTGAGGCATTGCTGCCGCGCCCCATTGAGCGTGAGCCTGGCGAAGAAGACCCCGGCACCGAACTGGTTGAGTTGCTGATTTTATACAAACGCTACAAGGAAATTGCAGGCTGGATGCTGGAACGGCAGGAAAATAATTTACGCACGCATTTGCGCGTTGCGCCGCCGCCCAAAGTGGAAGCCAAACTCGACCTGTCCAATCTGACGCTTGAAGGTTTGCTCGCCGCCGCCGAATCTGCTTTCAACAAAGGCAAGAAGAAGGAAGCGCTCGGCACCATCATCACCGCCCCGCGCGTGACCATCCGCGAGAAGATTGATTACATCACCAAAACCATGAAGCATATTCAGCGCATGTCATTCAGCGGGCTAATCACCGACAAATCGACGCGCATTGAAATTGTAGTCACGTTTTTAGCCATGCTTGAATTGATCAAACGCTATCATATCTCGGCGGTTCAAAATGAATTATTTGGAGAAATTGAATTCGAGAAAATGGGCGATTGGAAAGACGACGAAGAGATCGAAATTGAGTTTGAGTAGAAAGTGAAGGCAGTAAAAAGTGAGAAGTGAGAAGTTGGGCGCTAAAAAGTTTAAAACAGGTGTAGTGGTCATCACTACACCTGTTTCCTTTTTACCTATTACTTCTCACCTTTTACATATTACGCAATTTCACCCGCCGCCGCGACACCTGACAAATACGCGCCATGCACTGTGGCGGGATATTCACGGCTAGTGGCTTCGCCCGCAAAATACAACACATCATCCACTGGCGCAAACAGGGCGTCGTAATCTTCGCCGCTGGCAAAAGGTGGAATGTGCGAATACGAACCAAACGCGAGCGGGTCTTTGCCCCAACGCGTAATGAGAAAACCTTCAGGGTCTGGAATTTCATCGCCATAGATCGTGCGCAAAGTCTGCATCGCACCCGCGATAATTTCATCATCTGAAAGTTCTTCGATCGCATAGCCTTTTGCGCCGCCGTGAAACGCCATCAAGACAGGCGCACCCACGTAGGTCTCAAAACTCAACCAGTCGCACCACTCCCCTGTCGCTTCGCCGACATACGAAATCGTTTCAATTCCTTCATCCCAAAAAACTTCTGAAAATTTCAAATAGACTTTGTTCAGTACGCCCATATCCAGGCGATTGATTGCAGATTGTTTCGACTCAGGTAACCGCGGATCAAACTTAACCCCAGCCTGTTTCAACACCCCAAGCGGAAACGTGACGACGGCTTTATCTGCCAAAAATGTCCCCGATGAAGTTTCCACTTCCACACCGTCTGCGCCGTAGGAAATGCCAGTCACCTGCTTGCCAAGTCGAATATCCAAGCCTTTTGCCAAGCCGTCTATGATCTGGCGATAGCCGCCAGGGAAGACAACTTCATCACCGCCAAACTCTTCATCTTGATCCCATTCCCAAAGGGACAGGTTGTCGGGATCTGCGCCAAGCTCCAAGGCAAAAGAGCCGTGAATGTAATGACTCAAATTATGTAACTCTTGTGATGACAAATCACGGTCTGCAATCACTTGATCAAATGCCTGCTGCAAAGGCATGTCATCATCGGTGCTTTCCTGCAAGTCGGCAACTTCTTCGTAAATGGACTCGAATAAGTCTTCAACATCCACATATTCTGCATCAGACATTTCGCTTCCATCAGATTTGTAGACAACGCCGTTCTCTTCATTTGTGACCACGGTCTTTGCGCCAAATTCTTTGGCAAGTTTGGTGATGGGATTTCCATCCACGCCATGAATCCACGATGCGCCAAGGTCGAGCGGCAAGCCAAGGGAGTCATCTGTCCAGATGCGTCCGCCGATACGGTCACGCGCTTCGAGGACGATGACGCTTAATCCTTTGTCCACAAGAGCGCAGGCGGCGGCGAGACCTGCAATTCCTGCGCCGAGGACAAGTACATCAGCTTCACGCAGACTTGCATCAGCTTGGGGAATGTCGGTTGGCTCCGCCACAGAATCAGGCTCCGGCGTGGGAGGAAGACGCGGGGTTTCAATCATCCCACAGGATAATGCAATTGCAGAAGCTGTTCCAATGGATGCAACTTTCAAAAAATCACGTCGGGTAAATTTTCTTCTCATTTTTTCTCCAGTAAATAAAATATAACAAAAGCGCAAATGCCGCGCCGAGGTTATCAAAAATTAAAACGTCAAAAGCAGAAGCGTGCCGACTCGTCACAAAGGATTGATGAAATTCATCCGTCGCCGCGAAGGCTACAGCCAAAAACCAGGCGAGCCGATATTTTTTGGGGTCGTATTTGAAAAAATGAAAATACGACATGGCAAGCAAACCGTAGCCGATGGCATGTCCCATTTTTTTGATGACATAATCCCATTTTTGAAAACTGGGCAGGTTATCGCTGGGCTGTGACGAGGAGCTAAAAATAATAAGCATAATAAAAAATGCTGGAAACCAGCGCGGTACAATTGAAAGGAATTTTTTCATTAGAGGTGACCTTGATCCAAAAAGATGAAGTTTTATTGAAACGTCATAACGAGTGGCTGCACTTTGCGAACCCGCATCGTATTATAAGCGTGACAGATGTGGATGATGTGCGTGGCGCGTTGCAGAAAGTTGAGCAATTGGTTGAGGAAAACAACTGGCACGCGGCGGGATTTGTGAGCTACGAAGCCGCGCCCGCTTTTGACGATGCCTTGCATGTTTTACGCGCGGATGATTTTCCGCTGTTGTGGTTTGGGTTGTATTCAGCGCCGCGTGTCGTACAGACCTCGGAGGTCTTTGCGAAGCGCCCTGTGTTCAATGACCTCCGAGGTCTTGAGGCATTGAACTGGCAACCCAGCGTTGAACGCGAGACATACAATGCCGCGATTGAAAAAGTAAAAGAAGCCATTGCGCGGGGGAACACGTATCAGGTCAATTACACCATGCGCTTGAACTCGGAATTCAGCGGCGGGGAATGGGATTTCTTTTTGAACCTGGCGCAAACTCAAAATAAATACGCGGCTTATGTTGATACAGGACGATTTGTGATTTGCTCCGCTTCGCCTGAATTATTTTTCAAATTGGATGGAAATAAAATTTACAGCCACCCGATGAAGGGCACCGCCAAACGCGGACGCACATCGCTCGAGGACAAAGATCAAGCCAACTGGCTGAAAGACTCGATCAAAAACCGCGCCGAAAACGTGATGATCGTGGATATGATCCGCAACGATCTGGGGCGCATTGCGGAAATTGGCAGTGTGCAAGTGCCTGAGTTATTCACAATTGAAAAGTACCCCACGCTTTTCCAGATGACTTCCACCGTGCAGGCAAAGACGGACGCTTCGCTGGATGAAATTTTTTCAGCGTTATTTCCCTGCGCATCCATCACCGGCGCGCCGAAGGTCAGCACCATGAAAATTATTGCGGAGTTGGAAACGACGCCGCGCAAAATTTACACGGGCAGCATTGGGTTTATTTCACCGAATCGAAAGGCACAATTCAATGTCGCCATCCGCACGGCTTTAATTGACAGGGAAAACAAAACCGCAGAATACGGATTGGGCGGCGGTATCGTTTGGGATTCAACCAGCGCGGACGAGTACAGCGAAGCCCTGCTCAAAGCCCGCGTGCTGACGGAAAATCCGCGCCCGTTTGAGTTAATCGAAACCCTGCTGTGGACTGCCGAAGATGGTTATTTTCTGCGCAAGAAACATTTGGCAAGAATGCAGGATTCGGCTGATTATTTTGGCTTTCCATTTTCAAGCGCAGAGTTTGAGAATCAAATTGACGGGTTGGCAAAGCATTTCACATCCCCACAAAGAGTGCGCGTGCTGTTGGATAAATTGGGCCAATTCAAAATTGAGACAAGGGATTTTCAAGCGCAGGAAAAAGTTTTCAAGGTTCGGCTGGCGGAAAAACCAGTGGACTCAAAAAATGTTTTTCTCTTCCACAAAACCACACAGCGCGAGATGTATCCAACTATTCCCGCCGACTTCGATGAAGTTTTACTCTACAATGAAAATAACGAACTGACCGAATTCACCATTGGAAATCTGGTTGCTGAAATAGATGGAAGATTGTTTACTCCCCCCATTTACTGCGGATTGCTGGCTGGCACATTCAGGTCACATTTACTTGAGACAGAGAAAATCAGCGAACGGGTAATTCGCAAAGGTGAGTTGGAAAAATGTTCCAAAGTATTTCTGGTGAACTCAGTCAGAAAATGGGTGGAGGCAAGACTTAAATAAAAACTGCCGCCTAAAATCAAGCGGCAGTTTTTTCAAATATTAAATATCAGACAATGTGATCGAGATATTGATCGTGCCGTCGCTCAAGTCAACACCTTGAACGGCAATCGCTTTTCCGCTTGCGTGCCCGTCAAAAACCATACTGAAAGTGGTGGAGGAAGTAACCGTCAGAATATCGCGCTCGGTGTAGCCCAGTTTGCCAAACGCATCTCGATAAAAACTCATACCTTCATCCAGAGTCAACTTGGTCTGAAAATTGAGAACATCGCTGCCCATGTTGATAACATTCATGGCATCATCAGGCATGGGGAATTCAGATTCGCCGCCAATCGTAATGCCGCCATCCTCAGTGATAATAGGTGGCATCGTGGGAATTTCCATCTCGTCACCTGTTTGGGGCGCCTCGGTCGCATTTGGCATATCTGGCGCATCTGGCACTTGAAAATTATTTCCGCCGCCCGTAACGGTCTGGCAGGCAAACGAAGCCAGAACAAGAGCAACGACCGCAAGCAGAACACTATATTTTTTCATTATTAAATTCTCCTTTGGGATAAGATTTATAAATTATAGGTATTTCACACCAAATGTTAATCCCCCATACAGTATAATTTTCGGCCATGAACCACCTCTCAAATTCCACTTCTCCTTATTTATTACAACACGCTCACAACCCCGTTGACTGGCATCCGTGGGGCGAAGAGGCGCTGGCAAAAGCCAGGTCAGAAGACAAACCTATTTTTCTCAGCATAGGATACGCGGCATGCCACTGGTGTCACCGTATGAGAGAAGAGTCTTTTGAAGACCCAGAAACCGCCGCCTTCATGAACAAGCATTTTATTAATATCAAAGTAGACCGCGAAGAACGCCCCGACATTGACGGAATTTACATGCAAGCCGTGGTCGCCATGACTGGTTCAGGCGGCTGGCCCATGTCTGTTTTTCTTGCGTCTGACCTCAAGCCATTTTATGCAGGCACATATTTTCCACCCGTCAGCCGCTACAACATGCCCGCTTTCAAGGATGTACTTTTAGGTCTTGCAACCGCGTGGAAGAACGACAGAAGCGAAGTTGAAAAAGTTGGCGAGCAGATCATTGCTCACTTGCGGCATCAAAATAAAAACGAAAAAAGTGATCTACTCACCGCCGAACATTTTGACGCCATCGCAAAATCCATGGCGGATTCTTATGATTGGGGCTATGGCGGCTGGGGTTCTGCACCAAAATTTCCGCAAGCCATGACGCTGGAGTTTTTGCTCAACCACGCCGCAGCCACCAACCAAACTGAGCAGCACAAACTCATCACCCACTGTTTGCAGGCAATGGCGCGCGGCGGCATGTATGATGTGGTCGGCGGCGGTTTCTCACGCTACAGCACCGATAACTTTTGGCGCGTGCCTCATTTTGAAAAAATGCTGTACGACAACGCGCTCCTTGTCCGCGCTTATTTGCACGCATGGCAGGTCACGAAAGAGCCTGCGTTCAAGCGCATCGTGCAGGAAACGCTCGATTTCACCCTGCGCGAAATGACTCACGAACAAGGCGGTTTCTTTTCCTCGCTCGATGCCGACTCAGAAGGTGTCGAAGGCAAGTTCTATGTTTGGTCTCTCGAAGAAATTTGCGAAATATTAAAAGACGATTCAGATTTTTTTGAAGCGGCTTACGGAATCACCGCAGGCGGCAATTGGGAAGGGAAGATAGTTTTGCAACGCGCATTGGATGATGCCTCCCTCGCCGCACGCTTCCGACTTAATTTGGAAAATGTTCCCGTCCGACTGGCAGAATCTCATTCCAAGCTTTTGGCGGCCCGCGCCCTGAGAATCCGCCCCGGCACCGATGACAAAATTCTAACCGCGTGGAACGGGTTGATGCTGGCGGCATTCGCCGAGGCGGCGCGGGTGCTGGGTGATGATGTCGTTGCGAGGAGGGCGCTCTTCCCGACGAAGCAATCTCCAACTTATGTGGAGATTGCTTCGGGCGAAGAGCAAGTGCGCCCTCGCAATGACATGTACTACCAAGCGGCTACCCGCAACGCGGAATTTCTATTGTCTGCCCTGCGACCCAACGGACAACTACGCCGTGCGTGGCGCGACGGCACAACTACAGATGCGGTCTTTCTCGAAGATTATGCCGCGCTGATCTTGGGATTACTCGAGTTGTACCAGACTGATTTCAACAACAAATGGTTTAAATCAGCGGTTGAGTTGATGGATGAAATGATCGAAAAATTCAGCGACCCAGACGGTGGATTTTTTGACACGCCGCACAACGGCGAAACTTTGTTGATCCGTCCGAAGGATATTACAGATAATGCCACGCCTTCTGGAAATGCGCTGGCTTGTGAGGCGTTGTTGAAATTGGCGGCATACACTGACAATGGAAAATATCGCGACCTGGCAGAACAAGCGTTGGCGCTCATGGGCGAATCTGCTTTGCAGCATCCGCTGGGATTTGCGCGCTGGCTGTCAGCGGCGGAGAATGCCCAGGGAAACACAAAGCAGGTTGCAGTGTTGGGCGAAGCGGGGGAGGAAAATTTCGAGCGGATGCTCAAGGTCATTCGAGCAGAATACAGACCGGGCGTGGTGGTGGCCGCATCCCCCTATCCCCCACAAAAAGATGCGCCCGCATTACTCGACGAACGTGTGCTCGTTGACGGAAAAGCAACGACATACATTTGCGAAGGTTTTGTATGCAAGCAACCCACGACTGATGCCGAAGTGGTTGCGAAACAAATGATGGTCTAAAAAATATTCTTGAAAAGGTGCAGCAATGTCTTTTGAAACAATATCTTCTTCAGAGTTGGATAATTTACTAGCGAGTTATGCTGTGCATAATGAGGAACAGTATCAGGAAGAAACCCCATTCCTACAGTTGTTGGCCTGGATAGAAATAAGAAAAACAGATCAATCAATCACAGAGCGAATATGCCAGCCCGGCGAAATCATTTTGCGCGAGGACGAGGACGGCGATATTTTTTATGTGATTCGTTCCGGTGAGACCGCGATCATCAAAGGTGACTTTCAAAACCCGACCATTTTGGGCTTCCGCGGCGTTGGTGATGCGCTTGGAGAAATGGCTTTACTGGAAAACCTGCCGCGCTCGGCTACGGTCATTGCTCTTAATGCGGTGTCTTTGTGGTCTTTGAGCCGCGCAATGTTTTATCAGTTTGTGGGAGAAAATCATCCGTCGTTCAGTTTAGACTTGATGAATATGCTCAGTTCGAGAATTCGCAAAGCGGACGAAGAACGCAGGCGCGGATATGTGAGGGAGAAACAGCAAGTGGTGGTGCTCGAAACTCTGAGCAAGCAAGCCACACACGACCCGCTGACCGGGCTGTTCAACCGTCGGTATTTGGATCAAATCTTGTACGGCGAAATTGCACACGCGCGTCAGAATGGCTCGCTGGTGGGAATTTTGATGGCGGACGTGGATCACTTCAAAAAGATCAATGACAATTATGGGCACAAGGCAGGCGACTTGATGCTGCAGGCGGTGGGCAATCTCATGAAGAAATGCGTGCGCTCAGCAGACATTGTCTGCCGTTATGGCGGCGAGGAATTTGTGATCGTGATGCCGGGCGCTTCTGCGCCGACGGTGAGCAAGTGCGCTGAAGAAATTCGGGCTAGGTTTGAGATGTTGAGTGTGATATCCGAAGGTCGTGAAATTCAAGCCACCCTATCTTTGGGAGCGGCTATTTACCCCCTGCACGGTCCCAACGTTGACGAGGTATTTATCCACGCGGACCGGGCGATGTATCAGGCAAAACAGGGGGGGCGCAATCGGGTGGTCGTTTTCTCAGGTGAAGCCGACAGCAAAAATGTTGAATAACTAAACCGATAATCCAGATGAACAAAGAAAGACGCTAAAAAAAGAGCCGCCCCGATTTACTCTCGGGGCGGCTCTTTCAAATTACGGTAGTGGGTCAATATAAGTGATGTTCTTCCCGTACTGGCACTGCCCGCCAGGGAAGTTGTAATCGCTTTTGCACCGTAAAAACACGACTGAAGTCGTTACTACGCAAACCCATCACTTACCCAATGCCACTACCCAAATTACAACTGTTCTGCAAGTTCTTTGATTTGGGCTGTTAAAGGATGTTCCGGGTAGCAAAGCACAAATGGCTGACCGCTGGACAGCGCCAGTAGTTCTTCTGTGTGGGGCAGCACAATGCCTCTGCCACAGTGATAGGTTTGCTCAAGTTGCAAGCGGGCGTCTTCCACATCAAGAGCATCTGGAACGTTATTCAAAACCAAATGAATAGCGGGGACTTGCAGCCTGCGGATCATATCCACGGTGACGGCTGTGCCTTGAAAATCATGTTTGTCGGGATGCAAAACCAAAACCACCACGCTGGAAACTGCAATTGCCTGAAGCGTATCTTCATTCAGTCCGGCAGAGGTATCGACCAGTAGAATATCCAGCTTCAATTCTTTTTCCAATTTTTCCAGCCCGCTCATATACTGTTCAATATTTGGGGGAGTATGGATGATATGCATGATGTCGGAAATCTTGTCACTGGCTGGAATGACGAACAATTTTCCGCTGGTCTCTGGTCCAAGCCGTGATGTCACATCTTGAACTGTAGTGAGAATATCGCACTTACCCCACAGATAATCGTTGAGCGTGTGAGTAAATTCGTCATCAGATAATCCAAAAAACAAATGACAGCCGGGTGACTGGAAGTCTGTATCAATCAGCGCCACCCGCCGCCCTTGCAAAGTCAGCAACACTGCTAGATTGGCGATCAGGCTGGATTTCCCAGCTCCGCGCCGAAAAGAATGGATTGTGACAATTGAATTCATGGTATTGATACCTCTCGTTTTGGGTCAATAGAATACAGATAAAGTTCGCAAGAACGTATTGCCATTAAACAAAGAACGCCCGTCATTTCATAAAAATTAAGCGGGCGTTCATCAGATCAACATGCTGCAAGTTATGAGGCAAGCACGCGATTGGCCAACTGTTGGTATATTTTTGTTACAAGATGATCTGGATATTTTTGCGAGAAAATTCCTGAACTGGCCAATGTCATCAGGTCATCTGAATGGGGAATGACAGCGGCAACTTCGCAGTTATATGTGCGTTCAACGTCCTGTTTCACAGCATCCATTAATTGCGCGGGGACTTTATTTACCATCAGCAACATTTGCGGCACATCCAATTTTCGGGCAACTTCCACGGTCACACTTGTGCCTTGATAATCCTGCTGGTCTGGGCGAAGAATAAGAACCAGCGTATCGGAGATGGCAATGGAAAGAAGTGTCTCTTCGTTCAAGCCTGGGTGAGTGTCAATAATGAGCATGTCTAACTCAAGGTTTTTAATCAACGATTCAAAGCCATCGTTAAGCAATCCAACATCATACCCTTCACGCAGTACGCGGGCAATTTCGCCTGCCTTGATACTGGAAGGGATTAAATACACTTTGCCTTTTACTTGTGGTCCCAGCGATGCTGTTACATCGTACGCCGTCTCTTCAATGGTGCATTTTCCCCAAAGATAATCATTCAACGAGCGTCCCATATGCTCTTCATCCATCCCAAAGAGGACGTGAATTCCCGGGGACTGAATATCTGTATCGACTACGCCCACCTTCAGCCCCTGTACCGCGCAAAGATAAGCCAAATTTGCACTGGTGTTGGATTTACCCGTCCCTCCTCGAAATGAATGAACAGAAACTATTTTGGACATACTACTTCCTCCAGAAAAAATGATAATGCCAGTTAGTTGATTTGTTTTGCAGTATTCAAAACAAATCATATAAGATCAATTTTTTATAAATTTTACCACTTTACGATAACTCAGAAACAATACAGAATAAGCACCGGGAAATTTCAAGTTGTAAAACCGAGCAAAAAAAAGTGAAATTGACCCCTCACCCAAAAGTTCTAGTTTTATAGCAATCACATATTATTGTCTTTTGTTCGTGTACAATGTCAATAGTAAAAGGTTAACACATGCGTATTGCTTTTATTTCTGACATTCACGGTAATTTCACTGCATTTCAAGCTGTTCTAGCGGATCTTAATTCACAATCCATTGACCAGATCATTTCTCTCGGCGATGCCGTCACTTTAGGACCGCAGCCGCTTGAGGTGTTAAATGCTTTAAGAGAGTTGAATTGTGTGTACATTAAAGGAAATCACGATGCGGCGGTGCTGGACCCTGAAAACGCGGCGAGATATGAGATTACCGAACACCTCATTGCAGATATGTACTGGTGCAAAGACAGGTTATCGCCAGACGACCTTAATTTCATTGATTCATTTAAGCCGATGTACGAGATCAATTTGCCCAATGGCAGCCGCATTCTTGCCTTTCATGGGTCGCCTCTTTCATTCACTGATATTATTCAGGCAACAACGTCCGCTGAGCAACTGGATGTATATTTTGAGGGGCACAAAGCCGATATATTTATCGGCGGACATTCTCACGTCCAAATGTTTCGGCGGCATGACGATAAACTTATTTTGAATGCGGGCAGTATCGGCAATGCCTTTAAGTTTGCATTCTCGCCTGGGAGTCCAGTCAATTTACTGCCCTGGGCAGAATATATGATCATCGAGCAAAGCGGGGATTCGTTAAGTGTAAATGCGCGCCGTGTTTACTTTGACACAGAGGAATTGATCAAAGAGGTAAAAAAAACTCAACTGCCCTGTGCTGATTGGTGGCTGAGCCAATATTCCAAGTAAGCATAAACTTGGGGGGCGTTAAGGCAGAATCTGCCGAAGGGGAGAAAAAAATCCATTAATGGCTGATAGGTCAAGGGGCGGCGCGAGGCGGGTTCTTCATCCAATAAACCTAACAAAAATTACAAGTTCGTTGCAAAGTAAATGGGGTAGAATTGTGCAAATTTCTAAGACGAAGCCCGATAATTAATCCAATCCATAAAAATGGAGGTAAGGCAATATGTTTGTAACAAAGAACCTTTACCAGAACGATGAAACTTGGAAAAGCGAAGCGCTCGGAAATTCCAAAGAGACGATTGGCGGATGGGGTTGTTTGCTGACCTCTGTCACCATGATGCTCAATGGAATTGGTTATAACGAAACCCCTGTAACTGTCAATGCGAAGATGAAAGGCGCTGGCGGATTTCAAGGGGCGTTTTTTATCCCCAGCGTGCTCCCGTATGTTTGGCCCAATTGCGCGTATCGTGACATGCAGCCATGTGAAACTTGGCCCGCACCTATTGCGCTGATCGATGCCGCAGTGGCAGAGGGCAAGCCTGTGATCTTGCAGGTTGACTGGAACAAGCAAGTGGGTATTCAAACACATTTTGTTTTAGTAAAAGAAAAGAAGGGAAACGATTATTCAATTTACGATCCTTATAAGTATGGCGGCGACGGCCCCGGAAAAGACGTCTTGCTGACTACGCGCTACAAGTTCAATGGCGCAAAACTAGAGTCTGAGATCAGCGCGGTTTTATGGTTCAACTCATACAGCACGACTCCGCCCGAACCACCCAAAATTGAAAAAGCAGCTGTGCCTGCTGAAAAATATGTTATCTATGCCGCCGAAGATGATCTCTCGCTACGCTCAGAGCCATCTGTTAGCGGGTATTTGTGGAAGCGCATGTTAATTGAAACCGAGTTGATCTGCCTCGAACCCAAGGCACAAGTCAAAGCCAAGCTCGGCGTGCAAGGCCAGTGGATTCAGGTACAGGACCCGAAGGGAGATCAGGGATATGTGGCCGCGTGGTTTGTTTCTGAACAGAAGGGAAAACCCGCATCTTCCACCCCGATAACTGTTACTGCTCCCAAGCCTGGTGCGGCGCCGAAGCCT
>CAMCQT010000029.1 GCA_945877125.1 Candidatus Brevifilum fermentans
CTTGCAGATTAAGCGCGATGCGTGCCGGAGGCTCGCTCATGTCTGAGATGTCGAGAAAAGCTTCGTCTATGGAAATCTGTTCGACCAGACCTGTCAAATAATGAAGCCTGTCCATGACTTGCTTTGAGACTTCACTATATAGATGATGGCGGCCGGGAACGATGATGAGGTTTCTGCACAGTTGCAGTGCGCGCGACATGGGCATGGCGCTGCGCACCCCCACGGCGCGCGCGGCATACGAACAAGATGCGACCACGCCGCGTTCGTTTGGTTTGCCGCCCACAGCAAAAGGTTTGCCGCGCAGGTCGGGGTTTTGCGTTTCTTCCACCGAGCAGAAGAAGGCATCGAGGTCTACATGAAGGATAATGCGTGGCATGTTGTAATTATAGTGGAAGCAGGTCTAATTTTTGCAGGAAAAATTACCATGAAATTGCCCTATTAATATATTGAACATTCTCTTAAGAAAAGTTATACTAGAGAAAGCGTATAGTCAAAAAGGAACTTTTTAGTTTTATTTAACGTCATTATTAAGTGTTTGCCTTACATGGAGGAAGAAATGAAATTCATATCAAAAATTGCAACCGCTTTACTTTTAGTCGCATTGATGCTGTCCATCGTGCCTGCGGCTACGCAGTCAGCCCAAGCTGCCACATGTTATTGGGCGCAGTTCATTGCTGATGTAACTGTGCCTGATGGCACGAATTTTGCAGCAGGAACTGCTTTCCAGAAAACATGGCGCTTGAAGAATATCGGCACCTGTGCCTGGACTAGCGCTGATGTCTCGTTGGTCTTTGACAGCGGAGAGTTGATGGGCGCGCCCACTTCATCAGCCTTGCCGACCACTGTCAATCCCGGCCAAACTGTAGACATTACAGTTAATATGACTGCGCCCAGTTCAGCCGGACATTATTTCGGCTATTACAAGTTCAAGAGCGCAGCGGGTGGCTTATTCGGCATCGGCACAACCGCGAACAAATCCTTTTGGGTTGAGATCAATGTTGCTGGTTCTGCTGGCACCGGTTATGACTTTACCGCCAATGCCGCTTCTGCCACATGGACTGGCGGCGCAGGCGCGTTGAGCTTCCCCGGCACAGAAGGCAATGCCAATGGTTTTGCCTTGAAGCAGGACAAGCCCAAACTTGAAAACGGAATTGAATCGGCGCAGGCTGGTTTGCTCTTTGCTCCGAACAATGTAACCAATGGTTATGTTCAAGCGATCTACCCTGCATTCAATGTGCAGAGCAATGACCGCTTCCAGGCTACCATTGGTTGTGAATATGGCGCAACCAATTGTTATGTGGCGTACCGCCTTGATTACCAGATCGGCACAGGCGCGGTACGTACCTTCTGGACCTTCCGCGAAAAATATGAAGGGCTGAGCTACAACGTCAACCTCAACCTGAGTTCATTGGCGGGTCAGGATGTGAAGTTTATCCTCGTGACCTCTGCCTATGGCTCGCCAACCGGTGACCGTGCTTTGTGGGTCAACCCAGTTATCTCGCGCGCGGGTGGAACTGTTATCACCGTTACCCCTCCGCCGACAGTGACCGGCACGCCGCCGACCGCAACACCTACCACGTCTGTAACTCCAATCCCATCCGCATGTGACCGCGCGCAATTCATTTCAGATGTCACCGTGCCAGATGGTACAACCTTCCAGCCCAGCACTGCTTTCAGCAAGACTTGGCGTTTGAAGAACGTGGGCACATGCACTTGGACAAATTACAGCCTGATCTTTGACTCAGGTGAAAAGATGAGCGGTCCTGATTCCGCGGTCATCCCCACCTCTGTGGCGCCGGGACAGACAGTAGACATCACCATTAGCCTGACCGCCCCTGCAACTGCTGGCACGTATCGCGGCTATTGGAAACTCAAGAACAATAGCGGCGTTCCATTTGGCATTGGCACAGCGGCGACAAAATCCTTCTGGGTTGAAATCTACGTAGCCGGCACCGCAGTGACCCCAGTGGTTACCGTAACCCCCGGCACACCTGTCGCCCCTGCAACTCCAATTGCTGGCACAGTCTATGACTTTGCCGCAAATATCTGCGCCGCCACATGGATCACCGGAGCAGGCACACAGCCCTGCCCAGGTTCAGAAGGAAACATAAACGGCTTTGTTTTGGCTGCCAACCCCTCCAGATTGGAGAATGGCACAACCGACAGCCGCACGGGTTTGATCACCGTGCCGCAGCAAATCAACAACGGATACATTCAGGGCTTCTATCCCGCTTACACCGTAAAGAGCGGCGATAAATTCCGCACCATCATTAATTGTGAAAACGGCGCTACTGCCTGTAATGTAGTCTTCCGCTTGAATTATGTACTCGTGGGCAGTTCAACCATTCAATCCCTTTGGGGTTTTTGGGAAAAATACGAAGGTCTATATTATGCCGCAGAAGTAGACCTGACTGCGCTCGTTGGGCAAAATGTCAAATTCATCCTCAGCGTAGATTCCGCTGGTTCTCCAGTAGGTGACCGCGCGCTCTGGGTTGGACCCATCATTTACAATGCCTCTTCTGGTGTAGTGGCCAGCGCCACACCCATCCCCACCAATACACCTCTGCCCGCAACTGCCACGGCAACGGTAGCAACCGCAACCGCAACAGCAACGGTAGCAACCGCAACATTCACTCCAACGCCGACGACACCCGTACCAAGCGCGACCAACACACCAGTCACTCCTGCTCCATAATCGTAAATTGAAAGATGTTCCCGTTGTCGAAAGGCAACGGGAATTTTTGTTATATGCAATCGTCTTTTTTGAAAAGGAGACTTTTGAATGAAACGCTTTTTATTTTTGATGTTGATCTTCCTCACAGCCTGTTCTGGAACGGAAGCCACTCCCGCTTCGTACTTTAACTCCCTGCCTGCTCCAGCGATTCTGACAGTTGATCCTGCATCCGGGCAGGCTGCCTCAGCCACACCCATGCCCGTTGAAACAGAATCAGCCCCACTGTTGCCAGAAGAAGCGGGGGAGTTGTACTTCTTCCTGCAACCACGGCAGGCCGGCACTTCCATCCAACTGGCGAAGGTCTCTGGCGTCTGCGTTTTTGACTCTGTCAATTGCCCGCCTTTGCAGATCGTGAATGTTCCCTTTGCGTTTAATTTTACGATCCACGCCTTAAGTTGGTCACCTGACGGAAAATTCGCCGCGTTCTCGTATTCGGATAACTCAAACGGCACGCCGACAAAATTATGGCTGTTCGATGCCGCCGCAAGCACGTGGACTTCGCTGGCAGAGTTCGCGTACATTGACCCGCCGTTTTGGTCACCTGACGGCACGTGGATCGCCTTCCGCACGCAGGATGGACTCGGCGGCGAAGGGGTGTATGTGGTTCATCGGGATGGCACAGAATTGAAAAGTGTCGCGCAGGGTTTGCCTGCCGTGGGTCGTCCCTACATTATGGATGGTTGGTATGCGGAAAATATTATCGTGCGTTCAGTCTTGCCCGGCAATGACGGCATGGTTTATCTCGTGCGTGCCAGTGATGGAACTGTCCGCCCGATGTTTGATGCCTTGTTGACCAAGGCGCAATTTATAGCCGCACCTGATGCAAGCCTGCTGGTTTATGCTGAATATGATTCCGCCAACCCAAACTACACCTTGAAAGTGGTGAAACCTGACGGCACAAATGCGGTCACTTTGGCAACTTTCACAAGCGGAAGTTTGTATCCAATTGCATGGTCGCCAGACAGCCAAATGATCGCATTCAATCATTACAGTAATTTGGTCAACGGCACACCCAGCGCGGAAGTTTACGTGGTCAGCCGTGATGGAAGCAAAATAACTTCAGTTTATAAAGGCACAACCATTGGGCGTTTGTTCTTCTCTCCAAATGGAAAATATTTGCTCGTGGAAGAAACCACATCCGCCACGGGCGGTCATTTGTTTTTAGTCAACCTTGCCACATTGGAAACCAAGATACTGCAAGCCCCAGGTCTATCCACCGACTATGATTGGTACGCGCCTTCGTGGAGACCGTGACAAATTTTGCTGTTTGACTTCCGTTCACCTGTGGCGTTACACTAAAAACATGGCTCATGTGTAAAGAGTGTGCAGGCTGAATATTTGGAGCTTTCAAAGAGCTAAAAACTTAATACGAATTTTTTTGCGCCATTCGCCCCATTCGGAAAATTCGTGTTAAAGGGTTTGACCTATTGCACAGAGTCTGTACATGAGCCAAAAAAATCTATGACCCTGCCCGCTCTCACGATATGAGGCGTGCAGGCCGCGAAAACTGGAGACCCTATGATTTTCTCGAACACTCCGCGCCCTGAGACGTTGAAATCTCTTGCGGATGTGAAACACGTGCCGTTTTGGTTGGACGACCCAACCCGCCCCGCGCCATCCTCAGCTTTGACAGAAAGTATCACCGCTGATCTTGTGGTGATCGGCGCAGGCTTCACAGGCTTGTGGACTGCGTTGATCGCCAAGCAAGCCGACCCCGCGCGTGATGTGGTTTTGCTTGAAGCCGGCGAAGTGGGCAGCGGCGCAAGCGGTCGCAATGGCGGTTTCGTTGCATCGTCGCTGACACATGCTTTTCAAAACGGATTAAATCGTTGGCCCGATGAGCTCAAAAAACTGGTCGAGTTGGGTCACAAGAATTTGGATGGCATTGAAGCCACGATTCAACAGTTCAATATTGATTGTGACTTCATCCGTTCTGGTGAAATTCATGTGGCAAACGAAGAATATCAAATTGACGACCTGCGCGAGGAAGTGGAAGAGTCCGCGCAATATGGGGAGCGGATGCAATTCCTCGACCAGCAGCAAGTTCGCGCACGCGTCAACTCGCCGACTTATCTTGCCGCAGTTCACGACCCATCTGTGGCGATGGTCAACCCCGCGCGATTAGCGTGGGGATTAAGAAGAGCATGCCTGGAAGTTGGAGTCCGCTTGTTCGAGGGCACTCAGGTTCGGGCGTTGGAAGAGACGCGCGGCGCGAAGCGTGTCATCGTCAAAACGGATTACGGTCAGGTTGAATCCAAAAAAGTTGCGCTTGCCACCAACGCCTTTCCGCCTTTGCTCAAACATCTTTCGTTTTACATGGTGCCTGTTTATGATTACGTCTTGATGACTGAGCCGCTTTCAAAAGAGCAGCGCGCCGCCATTGGCTGGCTTGGGCGCGAGGGCGTCGGCGATTACGGCAACCAATTTCATTATTACAGCATCACACCCGATGGGCGGATTTTATGGGGCGGATACGACGCGATCTATTATCAGAATAATGAAGTGGCGCCGCATTTGGAGAATCGCCCCGCATCCTTCGCCCGTTTAGCGGATCACTTTTTCCAAACATTTCCCACGCTGACGGGTCTGCGCTTCACGCATGCCTGGGGCGGCGTGATAGATACCTGCTCACGTTACACCGCGTTTTGGGGCAAGGCATACGGCGGAAAGGTTGCGTACTCGTTGGGCTACACAGGACTCGGCGTTGGCGCATCGCGCTTCGGCGCGCAGGTCATGTTGGATTTGCTCGACGATAAAAAGACCGAACGCACCGAGTTGAAAATGGTCAAGTCGAAACCGTTCCCATTTCCGCCTGAACCGTTCCGCGCGCCCATCATCAACTTCACCCGCTGGTCGCTCAATCGCGCTGATGATAATGAAGGCAAAAGAAATTTATGGCTAAAGATTTTGGATGCGCTGGGACTGGGGTTTGATTCGTAGCGATAACTTCATGCAACCTTCTTAATAACCAAAGACCTCGGAGTTCTTGGAGAACTCCGAGGTCTGCTTTACTTCTCACTTCTCACTCGCCTCACTTCTTCCCCGGCTTCGACATCTCATCTCTGACCGTATTGTACAAACTCTCTGCCTTCAAATCGCTCAACGAATAACATGGCGCTTCGAGGTGATCCGCGAGTTGTTGCGCGAGTCCCTGGTCAAAGGCGGCGTGTTCCATGTTGATCACCACCGAGCGCGTCTTTTCGTGTGCAATCAATTCCGCGAACTTGAAACCTTCTTCCTGTGGCGGCAATGTGCCAATGGATACGTTGCCTGCGCCATCGGTCAACACGATCAAAATTGGCTCCACGTCAGGGTGGATGTGCTTCTCGTGGGTCAGCACGTCATGCGCCATGAACAATCCCGCTGAGAGCGGAGTCTTTCCGCCGACGGGAATATCCATCAGCGCGCGTTGTGCAAGTTGAATTGAATTGGTGGGGGAGAGTACCAGCGTGGCGCGATCTTTCTGGAAGACGATCAATCCCACGCGGTCGCGGCGCTGGTAGGCATCTGTCAACAGCGAGAGGATCGCTCCCTTCGTCGCATTCATGCGTTCAGCCACTGCCATCGACCACGAAGCATCCACCAGGAACAGCACCAGATTCGCCACACGCTTCACGCGGATCTTGCGCTGCAAGTCGCTGCGCTTGATCGAAAAAGCCAGCTTCTTGCGTTCTTCCATTCGCTGATTTTGAAAAGGTGCGGCAGCGCGGAAGGTGGCATCAAAAGCAATGTCCGTCAGGTTATCACCTGCCGGACGTGATTTGATGTAGCGGCCGTGTTTGCGCTCGGTCTTTGTCAGCGAACGGCGGCCAGCTTGTTTGCGGGTTAATTTGTCGAGCGGGGTGTTGAGCTTGCGCGGCTGGAAGGTCTCGCCTGATTTTATCTTTTGTCCGCCGTCCCACCAATTCGCATTTGAACTCGCGAAAACTTCCTGCTGTTGCATAGGTTCGGGGTTGCCCTGCTGCGGACCTTCCTGCTGCTCATCTTCAAGTTTTAAGTTTTTTTTTCCTCGCCCTCGCCGTCCTGCTTGCTTTCAGATTCATCATCTGATTCGTTCGGCTGCGATTGCCCCGCCAGTTGCTCAATGCGTTCCTGCAACTGCTCGGCAGACATCTCCGCTTGTTGGAAGGGCGTACGTTTGATACGATGCGGAAGCGCCAATTCTGCGGCGAGCGCAATATCATGATTGTTGATCTTGGTGCGGCCTTCGAAGGCAGCTTCGGCGCGAGCGGCTTTGAGAATGACCAAGTCTGCGCGGTGACCGTCCACATTAAGGGATGAGGTCAACGCAGCGATGGAGAGCAGGTCGCGGCTGGTGTGAGTTACATGGTCAACCAGTTCACGTCCGCGCGCGATCTTTTCTGAAAGTTCATTTTCTTTGGGAAGCCAGAGCATGCGGAATGCTTCTGCATCTCGTTCATACGAAAGATTGCGTTCCATGATGGTCACGCGTTCACGAGCCTCACGGATGCCGACAATATCCACAGATAGCGCGAAGCGATCCAGCAACTGAGGGCGCAAATCTCCTTCTTCAGGATTCATCGTCCCGACGAGAATGAAGCGGGCGGGGTGGGCAAAGGAAATTCCTTCGCGCTCAACCGTGTTCACGCCCATCGCCGCTGAGTCCAGCAGAATATCCACCACGTGGTCGTCGAGCAAATTCACTTCGTCAATGTAAAGCAATCCGCGGTTTGCGCCAGCCAACACACCAGGCTCAAAATGACGCTCGCCTTTTTGAATGGCTTTTTCAATGTCAAGTGTACCGACCACGCGGTCTTCAGTCGCTGAAACGGGAAGGTTAACGAAGGGCGTGGCGCGCTCTGCTGTGGGAAGTTTTTTGCTTGCGCCGCCGCGTTCCTTACATTCAGTACACCAGGTTCCGGGCTTATCGGGGTCACATCCGAAGCGGCAGTCCTGCACGATTTTGACATGCGGCAACAGCGCGGCTAACGAACGCGCGGCAGTGGATTTAGCAGTACCGCGTTCGCCGCGGATCAATACGCCGCCGATACGTGTATCAACGGCATTCAGAATGAGAGCGCGTTTCATGCGCTCTTGTCCAACGATGGCTGTAAAGGGAAAGATAGCGGGCATTTTTTTACTCCAAACTGTAATTATAACGCCTGTTCTTATTTTCAAGAAAGGTAAGTTGTTAACAAATAGAAAGGTCTTGTGGCAGGGTTGTCAAGTTCTTAATTCACTTGTATAATAAAACTTATATTTCAGTAATAGTGGAGCCACAAGTGATGGATGAAAATGAAGCCCTAACCGGGCAAGGGGCCGAGAACGCCCAGGGAGAACACCCTAACAATCAAACTATGGAGTCACTGCTTGAATCAGAATCCATGAGCGTAGAATTGCCTCAAGTTGGCGAGATCCGCAAAGGTACGATTGCAAGCATTGGCGCAAATCAGATTCTCATTAGCGTTGGCGCTAAATCTGAAGGCGTTGTTGCAGGACGTGAGTTGGAACAACTTACGCCTGAAGAACGCGCTGAGCTAAAGGTTGGACAGGAAGTAAACGTCTTTGTCCTTAACCCTGAAGATCAGAATGGCAACGTTGTGTTGTCCTTCAAACGCGCTCAGGAAGAAATGTCCTGGGAAAATGTTGAGAAGATGATCGTCGATGAAACCGTGATTGATACAAAGATCATTGGCTTCAATAAAGGCGGTTTGATCGTTGCTGTGGGCAACCTGCGTGGTTTCGTTCCATCCTCTCAGATCAGCTCGTCTCGCCGTGCTCAGTCCTCTGGTGATACACCCGAGCAGCGCTGGCAAAAGATGGTCGGGCAGGCGATTTCTGTCCGTATCATTGAAGTGGATCGCGAACGCCGCCGTCTTATTCTTTCTGAGCGTTCCACGAACACAGAATCCCGTTCTTCCATGAAAGACCGCGTAATCAGTGAGTTGGAAGAAGGTAAAGTATATACCGGTAAAGTTACCAGCCTTGCAGATTTTGGCGCCTTCGTCAACATCAACGGCGCAGATGGTCTCGTTCACCTTTCCGAGCTTTCATGGGAGCGTCTTACACACCCCAAGGAAATCCTTGAGGTTGGACAGGAAGTTAAGGTCAAGGTTATCAATGTTGACCGCGAAAAGAAACGCATCGGACTTTCCATGCGTGCCTTGCAGGATGATCCCTGGAAGAATCGCGTTGAGAAGTACAGTGTCGGTCAGCTTGTCGAAGGCACAATTACCCGCCTGACCAAGTTTGGCGCGTTTGCCCGTCTTGAAGGCGATATCGAAGGTCTCATCCACATCTCCGAGTTAAGCGAGAACCGTGTTGAGCATCCGAAGGAAGTCCTCAAGGAAGGCGAAACCAAGACCCTGCGCGTCATCCGCATCGATGGCGAGCAACACCGCGTGGGTCTCAGCCTTCGCAAAGTGGACTCCGCTGCCTTCGCCGACAAAGACTTCAAAATGCTCACTCAGGAATTCCGAGAGCAGGACGAAGAAGCTCAGCCGGAAGAAGTTCAGCCGAGTGAAGAAAGTCTACCGGTTCCCGACGAAGAAAAAAAATCAGAATAAAATAACCAGGAGCGCACCGAAAGGTGCGCTCTTCAATAATCGCTATGACACTCATTGTTGATGCTCACGCAGATATTGCTTATAACATGCTGAAATACGGACGTGACTATTTGCGTTCCGCAGAAGAAACGCGACGCCTTGAAGCCGGCAGCGCTACCCCAGCAGAGAACGAAGATGCACTCCTCGGCTGGCCCGATTATCAGCGTGGACAAGTGGCGGTCATCTTCTCGACCCTTTATGCCACCCCTGCGCGCTGGCACACGGGCGAGAATAACCTGCAGGTCTATAAAACATTTGACGAAGCCTATCAGCAGTATCACGAACAATTATTGACTTATCATCGGATGACCGATTCTACGCCTGATAAGTTTCGACTCATCGCCTCAGCCCGCGACCTGGACCTGATCCTCGACCATTGGCAGAATCCAAGCCCAAGCGAGAGCGGACATCCCGTAGGCATGGTCGTCCTCATAGAAGGCGCTGAAGGTATCCGTAGTCTCTCGGAATTGGAAGAATGGTACGAGCTTGGTGTGCGCTTGATCGGACCAGCCTGGGTGGGCACGCGCTATTGCGGCGGCTGGCGAGAACCCGGCCCGCTGACAAGTGATGGGCGGAAACTTCTCTCAGCCATGGCGGACTATAATTTCACACTTGACCTCAGTCACATGGACGAACAAGCCGCCATCGAAGCGCTGGATATTTATCGTGGACCCATCGTTGGCACGCATGGCAACTGTCTTTCGCTCATGCCAAACGCAAACACCAACCGCCATTTTTCAGACCGCATCCTTGAGGGGATCATTGAGCGCGATGGGGTGGTGGGTATAGTTCCCTATAATCCATACTTAAAAGTTGGTTGGACGGTTGGAAAAAATAAACGGGAGGAAGTTCCTCTCCGCTATGTGGCTGATCATATTGACCACATCTGCCAGATCGCAGGGGATGCGCTTCACGCGGGCATTGGGTCAGATTTCGATGGTGGACTCGGTTTACAATCTGTCCCGCCAGAAATTGATACCGTTGCTGACCTGCAAAATCTGGTATCCTTATTGCAGATACGTGGTTATTCCGAAACAGATATTGCCAATATTCTCGGTGGCAATTGGATCGCGCGCTTAAAAAGAGATTTACCAGCATGAACACAAACGAGCCTATTCCTGCATCCACACCTGTAGAAACCTCACCTATCGTAGATGATTCAGTTACGCCGCGAATCTATGTCAGCATTTCAGTCACCCTTGTTGGATTGTTGATCTTTGTCATCGGCGCCAAGCCAGATTGGTTCGGCTGGGATCGCAGCGCTGTCGTCGGCTTTGTGCAGATCGCAGTTTTTCTGGCTGGTCTGGCTATCATTTGTTTGGGCGGCTACATTAGTTTGCTTACCTTATGGTGGGGACGTGAACGTACGATCGTGTCAGATATCGGCACAAGGCTGGTTGGCACAGGATATGTAATTGCCGTTTTTGCCGGACTGGCAGATATTTTTGGAATGGGCTCTCAGTCTTTTCCACAAGTCCCTTATTTTGGTCCATGGCAGGCTTCTGGGGTGTTGATTGGTCAGGGGATTATTGCATTGGGCTTCCTGTTATTTATCCCATTTTATCCGCAGAAAAATTTACATAAGAATAATTTGTAATTAACTCAGTGATTGTTTATGTAGTATGATTGCAAAATCTGGTCAGTACCTATAATATTTACATCCAAAACTCACTATTGTAGACAGAAATTTTGTAGGAGGCACTATGACAAAGAAGAAATGGGTAAATCGCTTTACGCCGTTATTAAAGCCAGTCGCAAATATGGACGTTGTGCCCTTAAAATTGCCCATAAAGATCATGGACTTGTTCGAGCGCACGATTGTAGAGACGACAGGTGAGAAGAGGGATATTTATGAAGAAGTGCGTTATATTACCGAGAGCAGTACCGTTATTGGGTGGATACACGGGGCTGATCTTGAGGATTACATAGAAAATTACCCCCGCGATTGCGTGGTGATCTACAATCAGACACCTTTCCCGAACGACTTTGAGCAGTATTTTATTTTCAACGGCGTCAAGCAAGTAAACGGCTGTGGCGAATTATGCGTGGCATTTGTTCTTGGTATCTCACTGCAAGAGTTGCTGGAGAACTGGCAGGTGAAACTTCCTCTTTTCTGGAAGCGCATCTTCGGCGGGGGCAGGGCGCGCGGTACAGGCTCAGGGGAACTGAGTGAAATGTTTGATATTTTTGCACAGGAGAGTCAGCAGTTAACAACTGCGATATACGAGCCGCACATCAAACGCAGCCGCTATACCATTAAGGGAATGCGGCGTTTACTTGAGACTGGCTCGGTCATCGCCAGTGTCAATATTGACGGTGGCAATGGTCTACTGCGCGGAAGCGGAGTTTTGCACTGGGTTGTAGTAACAAAAATTACACCTGAGCGTAACGGGCTTGGACTTGTCGAACTTTACAACCCCGCAATGAATAGGATCGAATGTTATTCGTGGCTGGAGTTTATTAATTCCGCTCGCCAGCCGTATGGTGTGTATGTGCCAGACTAGGTAGTCCCCGCATAAGTAAACGCAAGTTTTGTAAATAAGCAAATAAAAAAGAAGCCAGTCATTGACTGGCTTCTTTTTTATAGAGGTGCCCCCACGGAGATTCGAACTCCGGTCGTGGCCTTGAAAGGGCCGCGTCCTAGGCCTCTAGACGATGGGGGCTTTTTTTTGAGCGGGCGAATTCTATCATTCACCTGTGTGCTAGTCAAGCAATTTGAACACTATTTTTCAGGTTTCACACGTTGATGTAGCAAAGCCATTAAGTCAACTTGGTTGCGGTTGATCAACATTCCTGCGCTTTCAACGCGCAAATTTGGGATTAATATCCCTGTCAGGGTGGCGTTGAAAATGGGCATGAATTCACGCGAACCTTCTGTGATGAGTGCTGTGAAGTCAAAACGCCCGGGCAATTCCATGATGCCTTCAATTTCAAACATCTGCGTGGTAATGCGGATCGGATATTCAATCACGTTTGTGAACCCGCCGCGCACGAGGGCATGTGGACCCAGGTCTTCGCGGCGCGCCATGCAGATGGCGTAGACGTGTTTTTTCATCATGCGCACCAGTTCAAAGTGATCCACAAGTTTTGTGGGCATGGGCAGGCGCGCCAGACGCGCATCGTTTACTTCAAGCGCAGAGCGGGTTGGGTCATTTACCATGCCCATTGCTCCATGACTTGTGACCATGATCTTACCGACCACACGATACCCAGAAGTGAAAACATCGGCGGCTATAAAGCGATAGGTGCGTGGAGATGTATCATGGATCATGGACATGGCAGAATCCTCTTTCAGCTAAGAATCATGAATGGGGCGCGGCCCACCAGTTTGAGGGCGGGGCGGCGGCGGAGTGCGGCGGCGATTCTTTGTCGGCTTGCCCGCATTTGGATCGAGGATCATATTCAGCCATGTGATCGCCTTTAGATCATATTCGCGCTTGCCGCACACATCGCAAATCCAGGCGGGGAAATGCGGCACGCTGATCAGTTCAGCGCCCAGCCACGTAAAATAAGTAATGTGGCGCGGCTGTAAAATGCCCGCATGACACTCGTTACAAGGAAAATATTCCGGGAAAATGTTGTCTGTTTCGCTCATCTAATTTCCTATGGAGTTGCTGGTATTTTTGCATGTCGGATCACTTCCCATAATGGCGGCGGCCAGTAGATCACGACCGCTTTGCCGACCACTTTTTCAAAAGGCAAAAATCCCCACGAGTGTGAATCGGAGGAATCGTTGCGGTTATCACCCAGTACAAATAATTGACCATCAGGCACATTCCACTCACCAGAATATATAGGCGCCGCCGCAATATAAGTTTCGTTCAACGCCTGCCCGTTCACAGAAACCAGCCCATTTTGTACGCTGATCACATCGCCGGGCAAGCCGATCACACGCTTAATCAATTCCTGTTCGGGATCCAGCGGAAAATGAAAAACAACAATATCGCCGCGTTCCACATTGCTAAAACGATAATTTATCTTGCTCACCAACACAAACTCACCATCTTCGAGAGTGGGAATCATGCTAAACCCATCCACCCGAACGCGCGCCGAAACTGCGTTGATTCCCAAAAACAAAACACCAGCCAGTACCAGAGTTTCAATAATATCAAGCACAAACCGACCCCAGTTCATTTTTTCTTCTGTAGGAGCAGATACCTGTGCTTCCACTTCCTGTTCTAAATTTTCCAAACGTGCCTCCTGATTTCGGCAAAATTATACTTCTCTTTTGATGTCGGGTTGCTAATCTGGCTTACCCCACGCAAAAAAGGTAGGCACATGTAAGGTGCGTTTACCCTGTTTGCGGGCAAATCCATCCAAAACCTTCATTTTTTGGATTTCTCCGCCTGGGACAATTCCTGCCAAATCAGATTCGATCACCGCCCATTCATTTTCCCAATCTTCGAGAGAACGCATCACAGCTTGGCCTTGAATGGGTCCTGTTTCAATGAGCTTAATCCCAGCCTGATAAAAGGTCTCAGCCAGCGCTGCGCCGAAGGATGGGTTTGCGCCCTGCCTGCGTAATGACTCTGTTTGCCACTCGCCGAGCGGTTTGAGCGCAGAGGGCTCATCCACTCGTTGACTGTAATCTGGTTCGGCCAATGCCAGCACGCTTTTTCCCACTCGCGCCATTTCACGCACAACTCGCAGCGGATCATGCACCCACAGCAGAAGAAAGTGGCAGTAGACAATGTCATACGATTGATCTGGGTAGGGGAGAAAGTGCGCGTCGCCATGCGTCAGCCAAGCTGCCGGGGCGTGGATTCTGCACTCGGCGAGCGAAGCAGGCTCAAGGTCGAGGCCGTGGAGCGCGGCGGGGGTTGTGAGGTCGCGCAGGATGGCTCCGGTGCCGCATCCCACTTCGAGTACGCGGCGCGCGTTTTTGAGTCCCGCCTGTTCAAATAGATAAGTTCTCAGGTCGTGGGTCCATTCGGCTTGCTGGAGGTAACGCGCGTGCCAGTTCATCCCTCGCAAAAATATTTCGAGTCTCTATTTAATGCATCGGGGTCGTCCCACCAGTTAAGGACAAATTCAATTTGCTCGGGGGTTTCCGGCGAGCGTAAAAGATACGGGTTACCGGGACGGGTTCTGTATAACTGGTTGACCTGTGAAAGCGCGTGTTCGTTTGTGTTGCCGTGCCTGACCAAATAACAGCCAACCACCATGCCTGTGCGCCCCACGCCGCCCCAACAGTGAACGTAAACACAGCCGCTGTTTTTGATGGCTTTGTCTATGGTGTTGAGAATGTCAGTCATCGTTTTGGCGGAGGGGGTGGTGTGATCGCGGATGGGAAAGTTGTGATACGCAGCATTGATCCCGTAAATTTGCGCCTGCTCTTTGAGGATGCTTTCGTAGGGAGGCAGTTCGTGTGATTGGGTCAGGTCAATGAAGGTGTTGACGCCTGCCTCAAGAAATGCATCCATGCGGCGGCGCGTGGTTTCGGGGTCGTATCCGCCAGGGTATTCACCCGCGATGAAGCGATTTTCTTCGACCCAGTAGGATTCGATGATGGGAAGTTTGGTCATAGTTTAGTTAACCTGTTGGCGTGCTGGCTTCAGTTTGCTGGTTTAGAAAAATGCGGACTGAAGTCCGCATTCCGATTTTAGTTTTTTGAAATGCTTTCCCAGTCATCTCTCAAAAAGTTGCCGAGGACTTTATCGGCTTCGCCCTGAGCGGGGAGCACGTCGCCGTCGGGTTCGACATACATCCAGGCTTTGCCTGCACCTGCGGGGATTTCGTCGTCCTGGGTTTCGTAGACGACGGGGTTGGAGGATGAATACGGCACGGGCAAGTCCCAGCGGATGGTGAGACGCAGGGAGTTGGCGGTATCTTGCAATTCGAGCAGTTCGTCGGTCAGGCTGTCTTCGGCGGCGCTGAGGGAGATGTTTTCCACTGCCAGGTTGGCAAGTTTTTGCAGAATGTCTTTGGCGTCTTCGACGTTTTTGTTGTTGAGCGTGAGATGCACGGTGAGGAAGAGGTCTTGCGGAACGATGGTTTCGATGGCTTTCCACGAACGCGGATCATTGGGTTGCAAAATTAGCATGACGTGATCCAAGCCAGTTTGCAGGAGGGTTTCGAGATAATCTTTGTCGGCGAGTTTCAAGCCGTCGGTTAATAATCCGCAGACTTGTCCGTTCTTTTCGGCGTGGGCGATGAGCTGCGGGAGGTCTTCGCGCAGGGTGGCTTCGCCGCCTGTGAAGATGATGTGCGGGATGCCTGCCTGCCAGGCTTTGTCCATGATGAGTTTCCACTCGTCGGTGCTGAGTTCGCGCTCGACGCGTTTGACGGGGGCGTACTGCGCTTGGGTGTTTTCGGGGAGTTGGTAGGTGAGGGCGCAATCGAGCCGCAGGGTAGTATCAGCCGAATGGGGCGCAACCCGCTCAAAGCCTAGAAAAGAGGCGGGGTCTAAATCAGGAGTGGAGATGAGGGTGTGGATTTGATCGGCGAAGTTGGCAAAATCAGCCAGTGCGATTTTTCTATCGACCCGATAGCGTTTGGAGATTTGTTCGGCGGCTTCGTTTGGTTCTGTGCCTTTGATAAAGTGGAAGGCATACTCGGCGGCGGTGGAGTTGAGTTGCAAAACGGTGGACGCGTTGAGGATGAGCAAGCCCGAACCATCTTTTTGAAGGCGAAGGTGCAGGCGGTAAGGCTTTTCATCTTCTGTGGCTTGCAGGTGATGCGTGCCTGCGGGAAGCGGTTGAACTTTTGAAAAACGTTCTGTGAGACGATTGAGGATGTTCATGCGAGTCTCCTATTTTTTGATCAGACCGAGGTCTACAAAGGTGAGATACAGGTAGCCGATGAGCATGAGCGCCCAGGCGAACATTTCGATCCTTGCCCATACGGTTTCCAATGAAAGTGAAAAATTATCCTTGATGGTTTCGACGATGCCTTCGAGGTTGTCAAGTTTGTTTTTGAGATTTTCTTTCCAGTCTTTGAGGTAGAGTTCGCTTTGGATGGCTTCGTAAAGTTTGGCGGTGTACCAATCTCCGATGAGCAGCAGGTTTTGCTCGGCGCGTTCAAAGTCGATCATGACTTCGAGTTTGTGTTCTGCGATCTGGCGGATGACGCCGCGTGTGGGGCGCGGGCGGCGTTTGTTTTCAAAGAATGTGGCGCTGATCTTGTCGAGCATGGTTTCGATGGATTCATCCAACATTCGGTAGCGCAGGAGTTGATAGTTGCCGATCTTGAGTAGGGCGATGTCGGACTGGTAGTCTTCGTTGGCGGCGATGATGACGGCGCCTTCCCAGTCGACGAGGGTGAGTTCGGCGGCGGAGTAGCGCGTGCGCGAGGCGAGGATTTCGTTTAGTTCTTCCTTGTCGAATACTTCACGCTGCGAGCGGATAAATTTGGCAAGTGCGATTCCGTTCTTTTCGATCCATTTGTCGGGCGTGGGGCTGGCATCTTGTACGAGCAGGATGGTGTATTCTTCGTAGAGTCCGCTTTGACGGTATTGGGTTGGGATGAATTTACTTTCGAGCGCGCTTTGAATTTTTGCGCGTTCCTGCAAGACGGATACCGCGAATGGGTCTTTCAGGTCAAAGTGACATTCAACCATTTGCACGCGCCCGTCATAGCGCTGACACATGACCTGCACCGCATGACCTTCGATGAGCACGGTTTCTTCGCCGAGGGTGACAAGGTCAATATCAATTGGCTGGAAATAAGGCGCGTCTTTCAACCCCTTGAATGGTTCGGGGATGGGCGCTTTGCCGTCGTTGGCATCGGGGAAGGCGATGAGGTAGCAGATTTCCATAAAAATAGTGTGTGGTGGGTGGTGAATAGTGGGTAGTGATTAGGAGCGGATGAAGTGGGGCATTTCGATTGGGATTTCTAATGAGATTTCCACGAAGCCTGCGTACTCGCCTTCTTTATACCACGGGGATTGGTAGATGAGTTTTTTGATGCCGTTCTTTTCGATGGTGTAGACATTTTTGGCTTTCGCCGCCAGAAGTCTTTCCACTTTTTGATGGGAGGTGCCTGGATGGCAGTCGAGCATGTTCGTGCCGATGAGGTTGTACCCGCCATCTTTTTCAAATGTTTTGGCGGATTTGTCGTTCATTTCGAGGATGATGCCTTCGGCGTCGCAAACGGTGACGGCGGCGGGGAATTCTTTGATCCAGGTGTGTGAGGGCATAAAAACTCCAGAAAATCAAGGATAAATTATGAAGGATGAAGGATGAAAAAAGTAAGAGGTGAGAAGTAAAAAGTGAGAAGTAAAAAGTGAATGGTGAATAGCCGATGGTGTGAAATAACTCAACTTGTTAACTTGCAACCTTTAAACCTTCAAACTTTAATGGACATCCGCCGCCGCATTCGGGGAGCAGGGAGCAGGTTTCACATTTGAAGGGGAGGTTTTGGCGTTCGCGCAATTGGACGGACAGTTTGTGATTCCAGATTGAGTCCCATGAGTTGGTGAGGAAGTTGCCCAGCGATTGATAATACGATTGGCAGGGAAGCACATCTCCATTGGGTTCGATGCACATGCTGTAGAGTGCGGCGGTACAGCCTTTGACGCCGAGGTTGTTGGCGGTGGGGTCGAACTCGCAGTATTGCGTCGGCGTGTACCAGATCAACTTTTGTCCGCGCTCGGCGGTCTTTTGCGTGGCAATGTCGAGGATGGGCTGCAATTCGCTTTCGTGTAGTCCCGTGCCGACGGTCAGCCCTTGTCCCGAATAAATCAGGGCGTTCAACCCGACGGTGGGGACTCCGTTGTCGGCGAGGAAATCCAGCGTGGCGGGAATGGTGTGGACGTTGGTTCTCAGCATGGTGGTGTTGGTCATCACGTACAGTTTTGTGGCGAGTACGTTGTTCAAGCCTGTGATGGTTTGTTTGAAGGCTCCGTTGGAGCGCATCATTTCGTCGTGGATTTCAGGTACGCAGGATTCGACTGTGATCTGCACATGGTCGAGTCCCGCTTTGACAAGCTGCTGGACGTAGTTCATGTCTGCGAGGCGGCGGGCGTTGGTGTTCAGCCCTGTGATCTGCCCATTGGATTCGGCGTGCGCGATCAGTTCTGGCAGGTCGTTTCGCAGGGTAGATTCTCCGCCGGTGAAGACGATGTGCGGCACACCCAACTCCCAAAGCTGGTCAATGATCTTTTTCCATTCATGGGTAGTCAGCTCGGGGAAGTTCCGCTCGCGGGCGTTGTAGCAGTGGGCGCAGTCGTTGTTGCAGCGATAGGTGAGTGCCAAATCCATGCGGTAGGGCGCGGAGGGACGCGAGCTGAACGGCATGGTGGTCTCAAGTCCGAGCTCGTGGATGGGGCAGGCGCCGTTTAATAAGGATGAAAGATGAAGGATGAAGGATGAATAATCCTCAAACGCCTGCGCCTTGCTGACGTTGTATTTTTTTTGAATGGTCTTGACCGCCTGTGGCTCGTCGGTTTCTTCCAAAATCAGGTACGCCATTAATGCGGCAGTTGGGTTGAGGTGCATGACACTGCTGGCGTTGATGATGAGCGTGCCTGTGCCATCGGGGTCAATGCGGAGATGGATGCGGGATTTTTGAAACTCGTCCTCGCGGAGGTAGTGATAAAGTCCCGACGATGGACGGTGGACGGTGGACGGTTTGAACCATTTGTTTAATAAACTCATGAGTACCTCTAAATGTGGTCTCGGTACGCCCCGCGAAGAATATGCGAGGCTACTCGACCACCACTGATTACTGACGACTGATTACTCTTCACCACTATCTTCCGCCCCCCGCGCAGGCGCACGCGCAACCCGCACAGGCGCAGGCACAGGCGCAACCGCCGCCAGAGCGACTACTGCCGCCGCTGCTTCGGCTGGGCGGAGGCGGAGGATTGGTCTTGCCCGTGATTTTCTCGGTGAAGGTGTTGAGGTTGCCGATGGTCTTCTGCGAGAAGGTCTGGACGCCCGTCACCATTTGCGCGGCGAAGTCCGCGCCAGGCAGGGAGCCGCGACTGGTGGACGTGGGCAGATTCGTCGGGAAGGCGGAAGTCGCTGTCGGTGTGGGACGATAGGTCGGGTCGTAACGTCCCCACCACATCGGCATGAAAATAGGTCCGCTGAAGGTGCGCCGCGTGCGGTCGTCGTAATCCGTGTCGAGCATCGTCCATTCGAGGGCTTCGTCATATTTCTGGCTCTTGACTTCGGGCGTGTCGGCGGCTTCGATTTGCTGCCAGGCGCGTTCCATGATGGACTTGTAATAATCGGTGGTTTCCTTGCGGCTAAAGCCCTTCATCTTTTCGGAAACCGACTTGACGAAATTAATCATCATCTCTTGAATGGCGCGGCTGCGCTTGGGCGCGTCGGGTTCCTTGAAGGCGGCGAGGAAATCCTTCTCGTACTCGTGGAGTTTTTCGGGGAGCGGGGAGGCAATCTCCAGTTTGAGCGGGTCGCGGTCGAGGACTTTGGCGGCATCCTTCTTGACCACGCCAAACAGAATCATGGTCAGCACTTTATCGAGCGGCTGTTCCATCAGAATGGCGGATTCGGCGGCGGTTAATCCGCGTTTGATGCCGTGCCCTTCAATCGAAACCTTGGGCGGCAGGTATTGCATTTTGCGCTTTTTGGCTTGCACGGCAGAAATGGCGGGTAAGCCGATAAACATAAAAATAAAAAATCCGCCGCAGCACAGGGCGGAAATGGTATCGCCGCTAATTAAGGGTTCGACCGGCTTGACCTGAATGCTTTCGGCGGGGACGTAACTGCGCGGGAAGGAGGAGCCGAACAGATAATATTCCGAGGCGTTGGCGGAAGTGTTTTGCCAGGTGTAGGTGACGCGGTTATTGGCGTCGTAGGCGGCGGTGGGTTCGGTGGGGAATCCCAACGGCGCGGTGTGCCATTTGGGTTCTTCAGATTTGATATTGGGCGGCAGGTGATAAATCATGGTCAGGTCGGTGGCGCCCGTCACATATTGCGAGCCGAAGTAGGTCGGGGCGAAGACTGCGCTGGCGTAGGTTTCGTCTTCGTCATCGGGATACAGCACGCCCGTAATCTTGCCGACATAAACGTGAACGGTGGCTTTTCCGCTGGCGGCGATGGATTGACTTCCCATCACGATGGCAAAGCCCGAACCGTCGCCCTGATAATCGCTCATCGAAACCGTAACAGGCGTCCCGTCCACATCGGCTTTGATCGTGCTCATATCGAAGCTATAGTTGGGCATACCCACATCTACAAAGTCAATCACATGTGAGCCTGGCTGGTTGACAAATAGCCACTTGTAATCCAGCGACATGCTGCCGTCCGCGTTCCAGTAGACATTCACCACCTGATTTTCCACCTGAAAATAATAGGGCAGGTCGCGGGCAGACGCGGATGTGACCACGCTCACCGTCAATAAAAACGCCAACACGATTAGGAATATTCTTTTCATGCAGCCTCCACAATTACTAATTACCAATCACTAATTACTAATTACTAATTACCACTTCGGTTCTTCAGTCATTTGATAAATGGTGTGACAATATGGGCAGTTGACCATCGGCGCGCCGTTGGTGAGGGTGATGTCTTTGGCAGAGAGAGTTCCGCCGCATGAACGACATTTGATTTCCTCGATCTTGGTTTGCCCGGGCAGATCCACTTGCATGGTCACTTGCTGAATGACTTCAGTTTTAGTTCCGCGCATGGCGGCGATGACCATGCCCGCTCCGCCCGCGAAAAATAAAATACCAACGAAGGCAAAGCCAAGCCCAAATGTCAGCCATGAAGAACTTCCCTGCGATGATGTTGAGGCGATGGTATAAAATGCACCTAACACAACCAAAACCAATCCAATCAAAAATAAAATTCCAGCGCCAACGTAAAGAACAGTTTTGTTTGCCATGTTCTTAGACTCCTGTGAGGTTAGACTTCGGAAGTCTCAAAGACTTCCGAAGTCTTTTTTTATATACGATGAGTCTAGCATTTTCGTCTCATTCGGACAATTGACATTTGTCCTTATATTTCGCCTATTATTATCCAATTCCAACTTGAGTTGTGTTTTTCTGCGGCAACTTTACCCGCAAGGCGACAAAGAAGTTAATGACGGCGATTCCCGCGCCAAAAAGGAAGACATACTGAAAGCCGAAGGCGTTCCAGACCAAACCACCCAGCAACGCGGCGGAAATCGAGAAGACGTGGTCAATGGTCACGGCGGCGGTCAGCGCAGGTTGAATGTGATCGGGCTGGATGGCGATCTTCTTCATATAAGTAGCACGCGCCATGCTGACCGAGAAGATCATCTGGTCAATCAGGAAGGCGGCGCAGACGACCAGAAATGCGACCTGCTCAGAAAAGATGAACGTGGCGAATCCATAGCCGAAGCAGACGAAAATCAAGATGACCGCCTCCGAAGCCAGCACCACCCGCTCGCCGAATTTGTCGATTGCCCACCCAAGCAACGGCTGAAAGATAATCCCGATCACGCCGCCGATGGTGAAAAGCGTCGCCATCAGTTGAGTCGGCTGTTTCAGCACGCTGACCAACACCCAGGGCGCAAAGGTGATGAAGAGTTGTTTGCGCGCGCCAGAGAGCACATTCAAAATATAGTAAAGGCGGTATTCCTTGTGCAGTTGCAGAAATTTTCGCTTTTCAACAACAGGCTCGGGCTTCATCATAAACAACAGAATCGCTGCCACAACCAACAGCGCGGCGGCGATGGCGAAGGTATGCTGGAACGTAAATCCAAGATACTTGAATCCAAGTACCACGCTGAAACTTCCCAGAATGGCGGCAAAGTTGCGGATGGAGTTGAGCTGTCCCAGCCGCCGACCATCCTGCCCCTCGCGCGCCAGTTCCATACCGATGGTGGACGCGACTGGCATGAAGAGGTGGTTGCCCATGCTGTAGATGAAAAGCCAGATAATCATCACCCCGTAGCTGGTGGAGGCGAACCCGATCATCACCGCCCCGATAGCGCCGAGGGCCATCGCCACCACGCCCAAACGGCGCGAGCACAGGAACCACAACGCCGCCGAGACAAAGACCACCGAAAACCCTGGCAGTTCGCGCGGAAATTCCAAAAACGAACGCTGAAAACCTGTCAACGCAAATTTGTCGTTGAGAAAATTATTGAAGGTGGCATCGACCATGCTGAACGCCATGCCAAGCATCAGCGCGGCGGTGGCAAAGAGGATGAGTTCACGGGACGATTGTTTGATGCGGGAAATGAAATTCATTGAAACCTCGAAATGGGATGCAGAATTCTAGCACGCAAATGGGGATGTTTCTCATCAAATCAAGTGCCACTTGTCCTACATCTAATCTTGGCTTGGATTTATACTTGAGAGAGCATTTAACCACGAAGGGCACGAAGGGACACAAAGGAAAACCTTGGCGCCTTAAAACATCTCTGTTTATCTCTGTTCATCAAGGTGAATAATATGACCCTCCAAAACCAATACAACAAATGGAAAGAAAACACGCTCAAGAAGTCTTTGGATAAGTTCAAGGAGCGCAAGGAACGCTTTGAATATTCATCTGGACTTGAAGTCCCGCGCCTCTCTCTCCCGCCTGAAGCGGACTCGGCTTACGAGGAGAAATTAGGCTTCCCCGGAGAATACCCATTCACCCGCGGAGTACAGCCGACGATGTACCGCTCGCGCTTTTGGACCATGCGCCAGTATGCGGGTTTCTCCACAGCGGAAGAGTCCAACAAGCGCTATCGCTATTTGCTCGCGCAAGGTCAAACGGGGCTGAGTGTCGCTTTCGACCTCCCAACTCAAATTGGGTATGATGCGGATGATCCCATCGCGGCGGGCGAAGTTGGCAAGGTCGGCGTTTCGATCTCATCCATTCACGACATGATGCAGTTGTACGACCAGATTCCGCTCGACAAAGTTTCGACCTCGATGACCATCAACGCGCCCGCGGGCGTTTTGCTGGCGATGTACATTGCGGTAGCCAAGCGTCAGGGCGCGGACATGCACCAGTTGCGCGGCACGATCCAGAACGACATCCTCAAAGAAGACGTGGCGCGCGGAACTTATATTTTCCCGCCCGCGCCTTCGATGCGGCTCATCACCGATATTTTTTCATTTTGCGCGAAGGAAGTTCCCTTCTGGAATACGATCTCGATCTCAGGCTATCACATTCGCGAGGCAGGCTCCACCGCCGTGCAGGAAGTAGCCTTCACGCTGGCGGATGGCATTGCGTACGTTGAAGCCGCGCTCAAAGCTGGCTTGGACGTGGATGCCTTCGCGGGTCAGCTTTCGTTCTTCTTCAACGCGCACAACAACCTGCTCGAAGAAGTCGCCAAGTTCCGCGCCGCGCGCCGCATGTGGGCACGGATCATGCGCGAACGTTTCGGTGCCAAGAAACCGTCTTCGTGGCAACTCCGCTTTCATACTCAAACGGCTGGCTCCACGCTTACGGCTCAACAGCCTGAAAATAACGTGGTGCGTGTTACGTTACAAGCTTTATCGGCTGTATTAGGTGGGACTCAATCCCTGCACACCAACAGCATGGACGAAGCCCTTTGGCTGCCGACGGAGAAATCTGTCCGCGTGGCGCTCCGCACCCAGCAAATCATCGCCTACGAATCAGGCGTAGCAGATTCGATTGACCCGCTGGCGGGTTCGTATCTGATCGAACATCTGACCGACGAGATCGAAAAAGGCGCGCTGGACTACATCGCCAAGATCGACGAGATGGGCGGCGCGCTGCAATCCATCGAACGTGGATTTATGCAAAACGAAATTCAAAACGCCGCATACGCCGCACAGAAGGAGATTGAACACAAAGAGCAGATCGTGGTCGGCGTCAATCAATTCCACGTTGACGAAGTTCTCACGTTGGAACGTTTGCAGGTTGACCCGTCGATTGAGTTAGGTCAGCGCGAGAAGTTGAGGAAGTTACGGGAGAGGAGGAATCAGGAATTAGTTGATCAGTTATTAGGGAAGTTGGTGGACGCGGCGAAAGGCACAGACAACCTGATGCCGCTCTTCATCGAGTGTGTCGAGAATGACATCACCCTCGGCGAGATCTGCAATACGCTGAGAGGGGTGTGGGGTGAGTACGTGGCGCAAGGATTTTAGACTTGAACTGCCTCCCCCAAATGGGACATGTTACATCTGATTGTCATAAAAAGTTCCCCTGTCCCATTTGAGGGAGACTCGCAAGCATAGGTTTACAATACCCTGAATGCCATATAAGAGTGAGATATGATCGAAAAGTTTAAGGAATTTAAATAATGGCTAAGAAAAAATTGATGTACAAGAAATCAGTTTACACAGACTTCGGTATTTTTTTGGCGCGTGCAATAGAAATTACCAGAGAAAAAATTCTTACCTATAACTTTTTGGTTGACCTTGCCATTCAGAAGAAAACATTCAATAATTTTCTAAAAGTACAAATTAATATTTTGAAAAGAGTTGGCTGGAAGACATTCCTGGCAATTGCGATATTGGCCGGGGCAGGTGGTTATTTTTATTACGGGAGTATTAGCGCGGTGTTGACTTCCAACCCTCTGCTTGCTTTTTCCCTGCTTTCGATTTCAGGAGGCGCTGCTCTTTTAATTTACAAGAATCGGCAATTTATGGCTGCATCAAAAAATGTAGGAGAACGCTATAAAATAGAATTTGATTTTATATGCATAAAGTATGTAGAACCTGAAGACAGAGCGGATGAAATAGAAGTATTAATGAACAAATGTGTCGAGAGTTTGATTAGCGAATTATTCAGGATTAGCCTGGTAGAAGCAAATAAAAAATACCGAATAGGGAAAACAAGCCAAGAAGTGACTGGTGAGGTTTCGCGTACTAAAGTTTGGAATAAACTGTTGGATATAGTCAAGAGACTGTTCAATAGAATCAAGTCGATACTCGTTAAAGACATTGATAAGGTAGATCACTCGTATCAGTCGTTTGATAATATTGGTAAATATTTGTCTGGTTGGTCACTTGTACTGGAAAAAACAACCATTTTTCTCGAAAACGACAAACAAGAACTTGTCGACAATTTATACTGGGGAAATGTAAACAAAGATATCAAGTCGATATTTACTCGTTCCTTCTTATTTTTCAAAGCCGCAATAACAGATATAGATGAAATTCAAAAAGAAATTCGTAAAGAAGTACAATCACATCATATTTCACTTTTGAAACGACTTGGCAACACATCGCGTGAAATCAGTGTGGAATGGGACCGTGTTTTAAAAATTATTTATAAGGCTAAAAAGAATAGGGACCCAAATTTTTTAATTCTTGAAAAAATGTGTACACGTAGTAAAGAGTTGGCGGTAGGCACGATGGATTTATGGAGCATTGCTAATAGATTGGAAGATTATGTTGGCAGAAAAGACCCTCTTAACCAATCTGCGACAAATGGCCCAATTAATAATTTGATTATCAATGGTCCTGTCGAAAATTCCAATGTTTCAGCTGGCAACGAAAATAGCATTTCAAACGAAGTGGTGAAAACACCAAAAGATATAGCGTCTAAAACCAAGCGTAAACCGAAATCAAAAGACATGGTGTCTAAAACCAAGCGTAAATCGAAACCAAAAGACATAGCGTCTAAAACAAAACGTAAACCGAAATAAAAGTATGAAATATTCAAGTGCGAAAATATTTGGTTGAAGTAGAAGTCACACCAGGAATGGCGGGAAAGCAGCCCCCTCCGCCCTTCGGGCACCTCCCCCAAATGGGACAGAAACACTTTTTATGTTAACCAGATGTTACATGTCCCATTTGGGGGAGGATGGGTGGGGGCTATAATGCAACCATGCCAGCCAAACGATCAAATCCCAAAACCATGCATCGTGCAGGAGAATTACGAAAAGAACCCACGCCTGCCGAAAGAAAACTGTGGGTATATTTACGCGGGGACAAATTGAACGGGGTAAGTTTTAGGCGTCAGCACGCCATTGGAAACTACATTCCAGATTTTGTGTCAATCAAAAAGAAACTGATTATCGAACTCGATGGCAGCCAGCACCTTGAACAAGCAGAGTATGATGCTGAACGAAGCAAGTATTTTGAGTCGCTGGGGTACAAGGTGATCCGCTTTTGGAATAATCAAGTGGAGAATGATATTAATGGGGTCATTCGAGCGATTGAATTTGCATTGAGTAATTGACATCCTATGTACCGAATGGTACACTCTAGCACATGGAAGATAACCGCTCGAAAATCCTTGCCCGTGCCATTGACCTCTTCTCCTCCCGCGGATTTGACGCCGTCGGCGTGCAGGAAGTTGCCGATGCCGCTGGTCTCAAAAAGCCCACCCTCTACCATTATTTCGGCAGCAAAAGCGGCTTGCTCAAAACCGTCCTTGACGAAACTTTTGTGGATCTGTTCGCCGCCCTCGAAAAAGTGGACTACAACCCAAACATCGTGGATTCACTCGAAGCGGTTGCCAAAATCTACTTCGACTTTGCCCGCACCCACCGTGCCTTTTACAGGATGCAGCTTTCAATGTGGTTTTCCCCCGCTGACAGCGACGCCTTCAAAGCCGTCGCCCAGGTCAACGAGCGGCAGCAGCAAATTCTCGAAGCCCTCTTTCTAAAAGCCGCCGGCGACCACGGCAACATGCAATCTCGTCACCAAGCCTACGCAGCCACCTTTTTGGGAATGCTCAACACCTACATCGCCCTCGCACTCAACGGCTACGCCAAACTCGATGATGACCTCGTCCGCAAGGCGGTTCATCAATTCATGCACGGCATCTTCTCGTAAGCCAATCCAAGTGACAGTCACCTTTAAGGTGACTGTCACTTCTTGACCAAGAACCCTCTTTTTTTATCTCAACTCTATACCAACTGGTAAGTATACAAAAGGAAGCCTCATGAAAACCCACTGGACAACCGACTCAATTTTCTATCATATCTACCCGCTTGGGCTGTGCGACGCCCCCGCCCGCAACGACTTCACCTCCGCGCCCGTGCCTCGGCTGGAAAAACTCCACGAGTGGATTCCGCACCTGCGCGAGTTGGGAATCAACGCCCTCTACCTTGGACCCGTGTTTGAATCCACTGCCCACGGGTATGACACTGCCGATTATTTTAGAGTCGACCGTCGGCTAGGCACGAACGAGACGCTCGCGCATCTCATCCAAGACCTGCACCGCAACGGCATCAAAGTCATTCTCGACGGAGTCTTCAACCATGTCGGGCGTGACTTCTGGGCGTTCCGCGACCTGCAACAAAACGGCGAATCCTCCCGCTTCCGCGACTGGTTTCAGGGTGTGGATTTCTTTGCGCGTAGTCAGCTTGGAGATGCCTTCCGCTACGAAGGCTGGAACGACAACTTCGACCTCGTCAAACTCAACCCGCACTCGCCCGAAGTCCGCGACCATCTTTTTCACGCCATCCGCCAATGGGTGCAGGAGTTCGAGATTGACGGCTTGCGCCTCGACGTTGCCGACTGTCTCGACCCGCAATTCATGCGCGACCTCTCGACCTTTTGCCATTCGCTCAATCCCAATTTCTGGCTGATGGGGGAGGTTGTCCACGGCGATTACAACCACTGGGCGAACCCTGCCATGCTGGACTCAGTCACCAATTATGAAGGCTACAAAGGCTTGTATTCCAGCCTCGCCGACAAAAATTATTTCGAGATCGCCCACACGCTCAAACGTCAGTTCGGGCAGGGCGGCGTGTACCGCGACCTCACGCTCTACAACTTCGCCGACAATCACGATGTCAACCGCGTGGCGAGCAGTCTCAAAAATAAACAGCATCTTTACCCGTTGTATTGTCTGCTCTTCACCATGCCTGGCGCGCCCTCGATTTATTATGGAAGCGAATGGGGATTGGAAGGGGCGCGCACCCCAAGCGATGACCGCCCGCTGCGCCCCACCCTCAGCTTGAATCAGCTTCGGGAAGCATCACCCCAGCCTCAGCTTCCCGAAGTGCTCGCCCGCCTCGCATCCATCAGACTCAACACATCTGCCCTGCGTCACGGAGATTACACCGAAATCTTTGTCGCCTCCCAGCAATTCGCCTTCTCGCGCACTACACCAGATGAATCAATCATCGTCCTGCTCAACTGCGCGCCAACGGATGCGCCCTTCGACATCCCCGTATCCTTGCCAAACGGAACCCGCCTCGTTGACCTGCTCAACCCCGCCGACGAATTCCATGTGGAAAACGGACGCCTGCGTGTTGAGAAAGTTTATTCCTGCTGGGCAAGGATTTTACAGTTCAGTTATTAATATTGTTTGAGGATGCAGATAGGTAAAATATCCCCACGATAAATTTCTCCTCAACCTACCCCAACATCGCCGCGTGGACACGCGTAGCGCCTACGGCTGGATTGAAATTTGACAGGACAAGACTTCCCAATCCTTCATCCTTTCGCAGAGACACCCTCGGCAGGTTTTTTGAGAGGTATAATTTCAGCAAGAGATAGGAGACTTACCATGACCCGAACATTTACTGCCGTAATTCACAAGGAAGATGACTGGTATGTGGCAGATTGCCCCGAAGTAGGGACGGTTAGCCAAGGTAAAAGCATCGAGGAAGCAATTGCCAACATAACAGAGGCAACCGAACTTTATCTGGAAGAGTTTCACAAAACGAGTTTATAAAAGTTGCGAAGTAATTTCAATCGGAGTCGAAAGGCTCCGATTTTGTTTGACTGCGGTAGGATGTAAAACACCCCCATGACAACTTTTCATCAATCTACCCCAACCCCGCCGCGTGGACAGAGTCCTACGGCTGGATCGAAATTGGACATGTCAGGTTTTTGAGAGGTATAATTTTCTGAAAATATGGAACTCCCAAACAAATCTCACGCTTAGGTATCAATCAGCAAAATCACCGATTATTTGCTTTCAGAAACGCATATTGTTGGGAAGTCTAAAGCCAGGTATTTTCGTTCATTTGGTTTTGACGAAACGAATGTCAGCCAATTCGAGCAGGAACTTATCCACATTGCTCAAACAGAATTGGTTGCCGAGATTACCGAAACGATTTATGGCAAAAAATACGTAATAGACGGAGAATTGAAAACACCAAGCGGTGACATGATCCACCTGCGGACAGTTTGGATTATTGAAACTGGCGATGACATTCCAAAGTTGGTCACCGCTTATCCGCTGGATTAAAAGTAGGAGTAGGAAAATGTTTAACGAACTTGAAACTGTAGTTTTGGCTCACGACCTGAAAGACCATAATCTCACGCGCGGCGATGTGGGGACGGTGGTTCATTCCTACGCGGGCGGAAAAGCGTATGAAGTGGAATTTGTAACTGGCGAAGGAAAAACCATCGCGGTTGTCACGCTGGAAAAGTCAGATATTCGTCCAATGCAGCGCCAGGAAATTTTGCACGTCCGCGTGTATGCAACAGCCTAAAAACAACCATAACAATTCATATTGCAAGTGAAAGGCAAGTAATATCAGTCGGAGTCGAAAGGCTCCGATTTTGTTTGACTGCGGTAGGATGTAAAATATCCCCATGACAAAATTCTCATCAATCTACCCCAACATCGCCGCGTGGACAGAGTCCTACGGCTGGATCGAAATTGGATGGGACGACAATTCCCAATCCTTCGTCCGTGTTTCCGTTGGCAGGATGGTTTGGTGTAAAATAAGGCAAGAGGTTTGACATGCAACAAACATTTCGCACAAAAACATTAATTACCAAAGGCGGAAAAATTTCCATAAAAGGGCTTCCTTTTCACACGGGTGAATCGGTGGAAGTGATTGTTCGTCGCGGAAAAAAGTCTGTGCGCGCGGGGAAGTATGCTTTGCGCGGGAAGCCCATGACATACCGTGACCCGTTCAAGGGCGTGGCTTTAGGTGATTGGGACGCCATGCAATGATCGTGCTGGACACGCATATTTGGATTTGGTGGGTGCATGGAAGTGACCGACTCACACAAACCCAACTTGATGTAATCGAAGCCAACGAAGACGGGGTGATTGGCGTCAGCGCAATTTCACTTTGGGAGATTGCAAAACTTGTGGAAAATGGGCGGTTGGAATTACCAGTTTCCCTCGAAAAATGGTTTACACAAGCCTTGAATTACCCTGGCGTTCAAATTATCGAATTGACTCCTGAAATAGCCACCGAATCCACACGCCTGCCTGGGGAATTTCACCGTGACCCCGCTGACCAGATTATCGTCGCCACTGCCAGAGTTATGAAATGCAAACTCGTCACGTCTGACGAGAAAATTCTCAATTATTCGCATGTAAAAACGATTGGATAAAAACCTTGGGGCAGGAGGGATTTACCCATGACAAAATTCTCTTCCACCTGCCCCAACATTGCCGCGTGGACAGAGTCTTACGGCTGGATTGAAATCGGACAAGACAACGATTCCTAATCCTTCATCCGTGCGCTGGACATGGGCGGAATAGTCTGGGAAGGTAAATCCAAATACAAAACAGTGGACGCTGCCCTTGATGACTTGGAAGCGGCGCTCGAAAAGATTATTGAGGAGATTGGGTAAACCATCCACATTTTGAACATTGGCGGTGATGTGTTTGGTAAGGCAAATAGTGGACTGAGTATTTGAGGAGGAAAATGAGATGAATTATTTTACAAGCCCGTGATAAAAGTTGGGAGCATTTTGGATGTAGGTTTTGATACTGGCGTTAAATTACGCTGACCCGATGAAATATCCAAATATCTAATATTTTCGTTTCCACTTAAGTCTTCTACATTCCTATCCATTATTAAACTATCAAAAACCATTACTTTCCATGTGGCAGGTTCAATTGATGGTTCTAGAACAATGAATGGAAAAAGACTTACATAAGTCATTGTTGCATTGTTAACTAAATAGGGCTGATTTGAAATTAATGGTATCGAGGTAGAAAAAAAAGTTTTTAGAAGTGCGCTATTATTTCCTGAAATTATTACGCCGTTAACTGCAAATTTTGCCCCATCAAATTCCAATTTAATTGGCAGTACCAATTCAATATCAATTTTTTGCCATAACTTTTTAGTGAAACTATATAATTTGTCCTCACTCTCTTTTAAATATTGAGTAGCCAATGCTTCGGAAGGCTCAGAACCATGAGCAATATCATTTCTAATCTTGATTAGAAATGTAGAAAAGTCGTAATCTATCTGATTATTTAATCGAATAAAAACAGATTCCTGTGGCAAGTATTTCGCAAGGAAGTTGCGAGCTTGATTCCACGTCCCCATCGACGACAACCGTATCATTGACTTAAGGATTCCAGAATCCTTGAGTATTATCTCACTTTGGTGTATTTCGCAAACTCCCACAATACAGCAAAACCGTAAGTAGGCTTCGAAAAACTCAAGCATTCGATGCAGGCGAGTTGAAGGCTCCAAGGTATTTAAATATCTCTTGTAGGGCAATGATATTAGAGTGGGGAATTGATTTGTCAAGTCATCAATTGCTTTTTTGTCAGAGTCGCGTAAAACCATTTCTACGCGTTGGAGTAAATCTGCTTGTACTTTATCTTTCGTTACATAGTCTTGCGCTCCCAACCTAAGTGCCTTAATAGTTTCACTTTGAGTTCCTTCTCCTGAAAGAATTATCACAGGTATCTTTTTATTGAATTTTCGGAGTTCCTCTAACGCCCACAAGCCCCCCCATTCTTCAGGCGGCATTTTCAAATCTAACAATAGAATATCAAAATATCCAGTTCTTAATTTTTGTACCGCCTCATTTCCATCTTTAGCAGATGTTATCTTTGCGGATAACGGTGCAAGAACAGAACTGAATGTATTCACGACATCTGTTTGGTCGTCTGCCCATAAAATTTTTATCATAACAACTCCACTTCATTCTCAGAGAGATTGTCCAGCAATTCGTCACTATCCTTTGTTGTAATTATTTCTTTAGGTAACATAGATGGTAACATAATATTCCATTGAGTCCCTTTTCCTAAATTACTACTAACAGTACATCTGCCGCCTAACCGTTCAACCATAGATTGAACCGATAAAACGCCAATTCCTGAACCTTTATGTTTTATTGAATCAATAACTTTTCTCGATTTTATTTTATCTATTATTTCAATTGGCAATCCTGGTCCCGTATCGGCAATATCGATTAATAGTACTTCACCAGTTTTGTCGTAAAGCCAATCTATTCTAATTTCACCGCCATTGGACATAGCCTCAACACTATTTTTTGTAAGATTTTCAAATATCGATTTCAAAAAACTTCTTGAAGTATAAACGATGCTGCTGCCTGTTGATTTTGGAGTTTCCAGCCGTATATTTGACGGAAATGTAGTTAATTTCTCTGCGATATACTGTCTAATAAACTCTCCAATATCTACAGCTTCAATCTTTGGCGATACCATAGAATTGCTTACAGTTTCCAGAGAATGATAAATGACGAGAGCATTATCCAAATGTTGGCTTGCTTCAAACCTAGACTTCAAAATACTTGTTCTGTTCTTGCCAGCCATGTCCAATGACACTTGGTAGGCAATTAGTTGATTTTTTAGGTCATGGAGCAACTGACTCGATGCCTGATTTTCTGCCTTTGACAATAAATTCTGTGTTTTATAAGCATCTAAAGCTTGTGACGCAAACGTATTATTGGGAGAAAAAATTTTGGTTGTAATACAAATCTTTAAGGCATCTGTATATACATTGTTTATAGTTGCTTCTCTGTATAAATATTTCCATAAAATATCTGAACTTAAGTACAAAAGAATTTTATCGCTTGGAAAACAAGGTTCATTAAAACTAAAAGTAATATTTAATTCAGATTTTTGTGATTCAAATTCAAACGAAATAGAGAAATTACTTTTCGGGGATTTAGAATCTAGACTCTCTACCAATTCTAGAATATTCAATAATATTGTTTGATATGTTCCCTCTTTTTCAGAAATTAGTATATCTGGAATCTTTGACTCAAATTGTAATTCTGGAAATCTGCCACGACGAAGTAATAATAAATCATCCGCTACTTGCTGTAGATTTGTTGCCACCCATTTTTGCGATAAAAGTTTGAAAATTTTTGACAATTTGACGATGTTATCAAATTCCACAGAAAGCCGAATATCACTATTTTCACCCTCTGGGGAGAGTTTTTCAATAAAACTACCTATAGATGCAATGGTTGATTTATATTCATCTTGGTCCTTTTCTGAGATTTGTGGAATTGAAGAATAAATATCTAATGCGTTTTTTGCAATATTTCTGTCTTGAATGCTATTTCCCGCAGTAATAGCCCATAATTTGAACTCATACAGCTTTCCTTGTGCCAATAGCTGACTTCCCAGAATACCTAATTTTTGCCATCTAATTATGTCTGTATTACTTAGAAGAGTTGACAACTCATGAAACAACAGAAATTTAGAAAATTGAATAAGTTCTTTGTTGTCTTCATATGGGGTTTTTGTATTTGTGCCGAGTTCGGAGTTGATAATATTTATTGCTTTCAGGGCTACAGATGAAATGTGTCTTGCCGCTAATTTTTTGGAGGAAAAGTTTATTTCGCTTTTTAGTAAAAAAGTTTCAGAAGTTGATTCGCTTTGCAATAATAATTGAGGTTTATATTCAATTTGATGACCTGGACCACTTATGCTATTTCTATATTCATAATTCAATCTAATTGCGTGGCACAGTGTAATTAATCCACCAACTGGGTCGACGTCACTGTATACTCCCATTTCTTGGATAGCTTGCAATTTGTTGGTAAGCCATTCTTCAAGTATTTGCGGTATATTATTAATAAAAATTTTCCATGTCCCATGGTTTTTAAATGCAGCCCCAATTACAGCCTGAAAAAAATCAGCTTTGCTAGAAATATCTTTATGAAAAATCTGTTTTTCTCCAGTGCCTAGCAAAACCCCGTTCTGTAAATTTAAAAGGTCAAACCCCTCCTGAGAATAATCTTCATTGCTTAGAAGAGATCTGTATTGCTCAATGGTTATATTGTCGATGTTTAAATTGTCCAAAGCCAGAAGTGATATTTGCAGAGTAAATAGAGACTCTAGAACGTTAGCGCCTAGTTGTGCGTGTTTTTTATAATCAACACCTTGACGATTAAAAACTTCATTGACAAAAGATGTGTGAGTTAGACTTTGACTGAAAACACCTGCTTTCCCTTGTTCTACATTGAATATCTTGCAAATTGATAAAACAAAATCCTTATGTGCAAATATTGGCGATGGTGATTTTTTAACAGTAATTTTGGGGGATTGGATATTTTTATTTACCAAAAGAGTTGGTGCAAACTGTTTTATATAAGCCAAGGCGGCGTTTTTTGACGCGTCATGTTTTGAGCGTCCTTTTTCGCGGGCAACTTTACCATCTGCAGTTGAAACTTGAATAATAAATTCTTTTTGATGATCAGGTCCAGACTCCTCTATTAGTTCGTATTGAGCTGGTCCAATTCTTTTAGATTGGCAATATTCTTGAAGTACCGTTTTATAATCTAAAACTTCTTTACCTAAGTTCATGTTCTGGCTTAATTGATAAACAACAGGTTTTAGACTATCGTAGCCATAGCAAAGTATTAAAGCCCCCAAAAACTGCTTTACTATTGTAAGACTAACTTTAGGTGATATTTTTCCTTTTTCTCCCTTTCCAATTAGAGCTATCTTGTCCAAACCAAACTCATAAAACATTTTTTGCATTAATTCCACATGGATGTTATGCACAAATCGACTGTAATCACCCAGTTGAGTCAAACTACTATCTTCATGAGCAATGTCAAATAAAATTAAGCGTATAAAAGATGCTCCCAAGGAACTTAGAGCATCCAATATGCTTCTGTTAATAAGGTTCAGTCTGTTTTCATTAAGATATGTAGGGTGAATTAAAGATATGCCAATCCAAGGCTGCAAATCAGCATTGTAGTCCCCAAGCTTTTGATTCAAATACTGTAAAATATCGCCTGAAATATCAAGCGATATTTCAGGTGGGTAAATAATTTTAATTTTCATAAATTATTATTCCAAGTCTATTTATCCATTGAATTTAACTCAAACTCATTATAAGCTATCAATCTTTATGGAAATCAAAATAGGCAGAGTGGAAAACGGAAACAAACGTCCAGATTTGGTGATAATTCAAATATTTTGGATGAGGGAGAAAGAGAAGGAATGGCGAAAATCAGGCTCGTGATGCGGGACAAAAAAACAAACAGAAAATAAATTACATACATCACTACCCTTCACGGCTCATATCCTCTACACTACAGGATATGAGCCGTTCCAATCTCCAATCTCCAATTACCAAAATCCGCGTCGGTTGCCCCGCCCACAACTGCGGCGGACGTTGTCTGCTGATCGCGCACATCGAAGATGGAAAAATTGTCCGTCTCGATACCGATGACCGACCAGACACGTTAGCCGCTCCGCAGTTACGCGCTTGCGCCCGCGGACGTGCTTATCTGCGCCGACAATATCATCCCGACCGATTGCTGTATCCGCTGAAAAGGGTGGGGAAGCGCGGCGAGGGGAAGTTTGTCCGCATTTCGTGGGACGAGGCTCTAGGCGAAGTCTCCAGCCAGATGGTTAGAATCAAGTCCGAGTACGGCAACGATGCGCTTTTCGTCCCGTACGGCACGGGGAGTTATAACCAGCTCAACGGGTCGCACGTCGCCCGCCGTCTGATGAATCTCTTTGGCGGCTGTCTCGGTATCACCAATTCCTATTCGTGGGGCGCGACCAACATCGCCACGCCCACCGTCTACGGCACGCTCGTCACGGGCAACCAGCGGCAGGACTGGCTCAACAGCCGCTACATCATCATGTGGGGCTGGAACCCCGCCGAGATGCGCGACGGCACAAACTCCGATTACTTCGTCAAACTTGCGCGGGAAAATGGCGCGCACGTGGTTTGCATTGACCCGCGTCACTCGCTCTCTGCCGCCGCCCTCGCCGACGAGTGGATTCCCATCCGCCCTGGCACCGACGCCGCGATGATGAGCGCGATGGCGTACGTGATGCTGACCGAAAATCTGCACGACGCCGATTTTGTACGCACGCATTGCGTCGGCTTCGACGCGAGTCAAATGCCCGTCGAAGGCGCCGAAAGTTACTCCGGTTACCTGCTTGGCGCGCGCGACGGAATTCCCAAAACGCCCGAATGGGCAGAAGCCATCACCGCCGTCCCCGCCGCCACCATTGCGCGCATTGCCCGCGAGTATGCCACGTCCAAGCCCGCCGCGTTGGTTCAGGGCTACGGGATGCAGCGCCGCGCCTATGGCGAGCAGGTTGTCCGCGCGGGCTGTGTGCTTGCCGCGATTTCGGGCAACGTGGGAATCTCTGGCGGCTGGGCAAGCGGATTGGGATTGCAAGCGGACGATAGTGGACCTCACTGGACTGTTTTTCCGCTGGGAGAGAATCCTGTCCGAGCGAGCATCCCCGTCTTTCTCTGGACTGAGGCTTGTTTGCGCGCCCAAGCCTTAACCTCCGCTGAGGGAGTCCTCGGAGCGCCGCGCCTGCAAAATAATATCAAGTTGATTTATGCTGTCGCTACAAACTGCCTCATCAACCAGCACGCCGACGTGAACCGCTCCGCTGAAATTTTGCGTGACGAATCCAAAGTGGAGTTTATCGTCGTGCAGGATAATTTCCTCACGCCCACGGGCATGTTCGCCGACATCATCCTGCCCGCCTGCACGCAGTTCGAAACTTGGGGCGTCGAAGACGGCTGGAAGTACGGCGACGAAGTGATTCTGCAACCCAAACTGGTCGAGCCGCCTGGCGAGTCCAAATCTGATTACCAAATCTGCGCCGACCTTGCCGAGCGATTGGGCATCGGCGAAGCCTTTACCGAAGGACGCGATGAAAAAGATTGGGTGGAATGGTGTTTAGATGTTTTCAGGTCAACCCGTTTTCCTGACTTGCCAACTCTCGATGAGTTCATCGAAAAAAATCTTGGCGCATATTCCAACCCTGTCACAAATCCCAAAATCGCCTTCGCCGATTTCCGCGCCGACCCGACGAAATATCCGCTCAACACGCCCAGCGGCAAAATCGAAATCTTCTCCAAACAATTGCACGATATGGGAAATTCCAACGAAATCCCCGCCGTGCCGAAATATATCCAAGAATGGGAAAGTCCCTTCCCATCATGTCGTTGCGAGGAGGGCGCTAGCCCGACGAAGCAACCTCCTGTCGATGATATGTCATTGCGAGGAGCGGTCTTTGCGACGAAGCAATCTCCCACTCAAAAGAGCACTCCCAATTCCGAGGAGGTTGCTTCGGGCGAAGAACAAGAGCGCCCTCGCAACGACATTTATACTTTACAAGCCATCGGACATCACACCCTCGCGCGAGTCCACTCCACGCACGCCAACAACGACTGGCTGCAAGAAGCATTCCCGCAACGAATTTTCATCAACCCGATTGACGCCGCCGCAAGAAACATCCACGACGGCGACCTTGTCCGCGTGTGGAATGACCGCGGCGAGCTGGTCATCCCTGCCAGAGTCACTCAGCGTATTTTGCCTGGCGTGGTGGATATTCCGCAAGGCGCATGGTGGAAGCCCGACGCAAACGGCGTAGACCATGGCGGCTGTATCAACGTGCTCACGTCCCATAGATGGACTCCGCTGGCGTTTGGGTCGACTCAGCAGACGATAATGGTGGAAGTTGAAAAATCTAACCACAAAGGGCACGAAGGGACACAAAGGAAATCTTTGAAAACCCTTCGTGCTCCTTAGTGTCCTTCGTGGTAAAAAAATGACCTACGCTTTTACTTTTGACTCAAGCGCGTGTTCTGGCTGCAAAGCCTGTCAGGAGGCGTGCAAGGATAAAAATAATCTACCCGTCGGTGTGATGTGGCGGCGGGTGATTGAGGTTTCGGGTGGGGGATGGGTTCAGGATGGCGTGGCTTGGACAAACAACGTCTTTGCTTATAACTTATCTATTGCCTGCAATCATTGCGTTCATCCAAAATGCGCAGGTGTGTGTCCCACTGATGCGTACATCCATCGTGCAGATGGGATTGTTTACATTGACCCCGACAAATGTATGGGATGCGGCTACTGTTCGTGGGCGTGCCCGTACAATGCTCCGCGCTACAACCCTGAACTTGGTCAAATGTCCAAGTGTAATTTCTGCTTCGATAACATTGACGCGGGATTGCCTCCGTCGTGTGTGGCGGCGTGTCCGATGCGGGTGCTGAATTTTGTTTCCCTCACCCCAACCCCTCTCCCTCAGGGAGAGGGGCAAGGGGTGAGGGTTTTGTGGGAATTGCCCGCAAGCGAGCACCCGTTTCCGTTGCCGAACAACTCGCGCACCGAACCGCATTTAATGGTCAAGCCGCATGTGGCGATGGGGAATGATTTGGAAAAGAAGATTTCCAATTATGAGGAAATTCATCCCAAACACCAAAAGAGTGAGATGCCTTTGGTTGCGTTCACGCTGTTGGTTCAAATGGCAGTTGGCGCATTTTGGGCGGCGCAGTGGATGACCGACTCTATTTTCCTGATTCCATATTTACTCATTGGCGCGTGTTTGGGATTAGGCGGATTCTTCTCGTTTGCTCATCTTGGCGCAAAGCGCAATGCTTGGCGTTCTCCTTTCCATTTGAAAAAGTCATGGATGAGCCGCGAGATTTTATTTGTGGGGTTGTTTAGCGCAGGATGGCTGGCGGGGTTTATTCTGCCAGAGATGAAATGGATTACATCTTTGATCGGGGTGGGATTAATTTATAGCATGGCGAAGGTCTATCAACTGAGACCCATGCCTGCGTGGGATACGTGGCGCACGACGGCGGGATTTTTTATCACATCCGCTTTGCTGGGGCAGGTGTTGATGATGAATCTTTTGCAAAGTGGGGGAGGGGGAATTGTTGCGCCGCTGCTGGCGGCGGAGTTGGGGCTGATTCTTTCAGCGAAGCCGAATGCCCGATGGACAATCAGCAGGCTGCGGGTGGGATTGATCGCGGCGGCAATGCTTGGGGCTGGGATTCTGCCTGCTGTGCCGAATCAGCTTGGGATATGGCCCAGTCTCCCGATCCTCCTGCTGGTGGTGGTTGAAGAAGTGATTGGGCGCAAGTTGTTTTACACGGCTCTGGATGAGAGGGCTATTTAGCGAAGTGGGGCTATGTTTGCGAGGGATGGAAATATAACGAAAAACTACCTTTAGCATTCGTAATACTTTCTTATAAGCAATCCTAATAAGTAAATGTTATGTAAATCACTTGTTTATATAAGGAATAAGAATACAATTTGTGAAATACGACACAAATTGTGAGGTCACCTTGTATAAATTCAAAACCGCTATTTTACTGATCGTCGCCTTTTTTGCGCTTACTGCGTGTACTTCCAAGCCTGCTGCGACAGCCGTTGCCACGGATGACCTGACAGTTGAATCTACTGCGGAAGCCGTAGCTTCGGCAGTACCTGCCAGTAATGAGTGCTTGAACTGTCACACAGACAAGCAGCATTTAATTGATACAGCCGCTCCCATTGTGGCGGCGGAGGCTGAGTCTAAAGGCGTTGGCTGAGGTGGCGATGTGGCTCCGTTGGAGCCATGGGAAAAAGCTATCGTAAACGCAGAGACTTTCCTGCCGACCGCGCACGGACAGATTGCCTGTGTGGATTGTCATAACGGCGATCAATCGGCAACTGATAAGGCAGCGGCGCACGCAGGTTTTGTGCCCAGCCCAAGTTCAGAGCCGGAGAAGTATTGCGGCGAATGTCATGCAGAACAGACGTCCACCTATCAGTTTGCGCTTCACTCCACCCAGCAGGGATATTGGACTGCACTTGACACGCGCGGCGGAAATCTTCCCGAAAATCATCCTGCACTGGAAGAGATGTTTGGCAACCATTGCGCCACCTGTCACACGACCTGCGGTGAATGTCACGTAAGCCAGCCGAAGAATGTGGGCGGCGGTTTATTTACGGGGCATGTGTTTGAAGCCACTCCGCCGATGACCCGTTCCTGCACTGCCTGTCATGGCAGCCGCGTGGGCAATGAGTTCCTCGGCAAGAACGAGGGCATTCCAGGCGATGTGCATTTCCGTGAAGCGCGTATGAACTGCGTGAAATGCCACGAAGGTTCAGATTTACACGGCACCGCCACAGATATGGAAACCGCAGAAGCCAATCGTTATGCGGGAACCGAGACACCCAAGTGCGTGGATTGCCATCCTACAACTGCGCCCGGCGGCGACAATAACCCAATGCACCAGGCACATGGCGATACGCTATCCTGTCAGGTTTGCCACTCGGTGACTTACACCAGTTGCGATGGCTGTCACGTGGCGGTCAGCAAGACCAGCGGAAATCCGTTCTTCGAGACGGATGCCACATACCAGACCTTCCTGATCGGACGCAATCCCCTTCAAACTGATGAACGTCCCTACGCCTACGTGCCTGTGCGCCATATTCCGGTTACAGCAGATGCTTACGAATACTACGGCGCGAATCTTTTGCCTGACTTCAACGCACTGCCGACCTGGGTTTATTCGACCCCGCATAATATTCAAAAGAACACTCCACAGAACGCATCCTGCGAAGCCTGCCACAGTGAAGAAACAAAGATATTCCTCACCGCAGATAAAGTGCGCCCTGAAGAATTGGACGCCAATCTGTCTGTGATCGTCGAGTCATTGCCGCCACTGGTCACAATGGAGCAGGTGCTTAATGCGCCAGCCATGCCTGCCGAACATGCAGAGCTCGTCTCAAACTCATGTACGGCTTGCCACACTACCGGCATTCGCAATGCGCCTCTAAGTCCTGAAGATCACGTAGTTTACAAGGACGAAAATTGCTCTGGTTGTCACAAGTTACAAAAGTAACTTGATAGAAACAAACATTACCAAGGAGAATCAATCACCATGTCTAAGAAAATGCAAGCATTGTTTGGATTGCTGATCGTATTCAGCATGATCTTGAGCGCCTGCGCCCCCGCCGCAACACCCGTAGCGGAAGCGACTCAAGCCCCCGTCGTCGTTACCGAAGCCCCCGTAGAAGTTGCCGTTGGACCCGATGCCCAGGCTCTCTTCACCGAACTGACCGCCTCCCTCAACCCTGACAATGGCTTTGGCACAATTCCCGCCGCTAAACTCAGCGAAGAGATGGTGGACAAGGCTCCGTTCCTGCTCGATGTGCGCGAAGCCTCTGAAGTGGAAGCTGATGGCTACATCGAAGGCGCAGTCAACATTCCGGTGCGCGAAGTGCTCAACAGCCTCGATAAACTGCCCGCACTCGATGCCCCCATTGTCATTTATTGCGCTTCTGGTCATCGCGGCGCGATGGTGATGTCTTCCCTCAAACTTTTGGGCTACACCAACGTCCGCAACTTGGCAGGTGGATTGGGCGGCTGGAAGAAAGCCAACCTCGCCCTCATCACCGGCTCCGTGCCAGAAGCCCCAGTTGTGCTCAACAGCGCCGCAATTATCGAAGACCAGGCGTTGTTTGAAATGCTCAACGGTTTCCTTGCCGGCTTGCCCGAAGGTTACTACACCGTCAAATCTGACAAACTGGCTGAAGAACTGGTTGATGCCGCCCCCGTCCTCATTGACGTCCGCACCACCGCAGATTGGGACAAAGATGGCTACATCGAAGGCGCGATCAACATCCCCTTCAATGATTTCTTTGCCAGCCTCGACAAACTTCCTGCCAAAGATCAGGCTGTCGTAGTTTACTGCGCTTCCGGTCACCGCGGCGCCATTGTCATGATGGCAATGAGATTGATGGGCTATGAAAACGTCCGCAACCTTGCGGGTGGACTTGGCGCGTGGAAAACCGCCAACATGCCCGTCGTCGGTTGGGTCAATTGGTCAACCGTTTGGGGTGAATACCTCACCGCCATTCCCGAAGGCTACTACACCATCAAAGCGGCCGACCTGAACATCGCCCTGGCCGAGAACGCCCCCTTCCTGCTCGATGTACGCGAAGCCGCCGAAGTTGAAAATGACGGCTTCATCGCTGGCGCAATCAACGTTCCGGTACGCGAAGTTCTTGCAAACCTCGGTAAACTCCCCGCGCAAGACCAGCCCATCGTCATCTACTGTGCTTCCGGCGCTCGCGGCGCCATGACCATGGCCGCCCTGCAATTCCTTGGATATACCGATGTGAAGAATCTCGCCGGTGGATTCGGCGGATGGAAGAAAGCCGAACTCGCAGTTGAGATGGGCGTCCCCGCCGCCCCCGTAGCTGGTGCCGCTCCCGAAGTGGATGCCACCCGTTTGGCAAACCTCAGCGCCTTCTTCACCGACATGCCCGAAGGCTTCTACACCGTCAAATCTGCCGACCTCAACGTGGAACTGACCGGCACCCCCACTCCGTTCATCTTTGATGTCCGCACTGCCGACGAATTTGCTGCTGGTTACATCGAAGGCGCACTCAACATCAACATCAACGAAGTGCCTGCCAGCCTTGCCCAACTGCCCGCTGACAAAGCCGCTCCCATCGTGGCGCTGTGCCAGTCAGGTCACCGTGGCGCGCTCGTGGCAATGTACCTGCGCATGACCGGCTACACCAATGTTCGCAACCTCGCTGGCGGCATGAACGCCTGGGTCGCTGCTGAACTTCCTGTAGTCAAATAATATTTCGATCAACTGCCCGCGAGGACATCCTCGCGGGCAGTTTTTTTTGAGTTTTCCCCTCTTTTATCCTAAATTATTGACGTTTGTCACTGGTTACAACTATGAAAACCGCTTATCATTTTCCTGTACATATATCAGATATGCTTATGATGGAGAGGAAAATGGTTGAATTATCCACAATGCGCGTGTTTCTTGTTGCCGCTGAAGAGAAGAACTTTAGCCAGGCAGCGCGGCGTTTGAATATGTCCCAGTCAGCCGTCAGCCAAAATATTCAGTCCATGGAACAAGTCTACAACGTGGAATTATTCCACAGGCACGGACGTTCTGTCTCCTTGAGCGAAACAGGAGAAGCCCTTCTGCCCATGGTGCGTGAAGTATTGCGTGCGGCACGCCTGATGGAAGACAGCATACAAGACATCAAAAAAGAGATTGGCGGAGATTTATTGATCGGCTGTTCAACATCTGCCGGCAAGTATCTGATGCCCGCCCTGCTTTCCATGTTTCAGCAGGATTATCCCGCCGTTCATCCGCGTGTCAAAATAATGGGGCGCGATGGCGTTCATGACCGCCTGCTTAATCAAGTCATTCCCTTTGGCGTTTCAAGCAAGCACTTCGATCATCGTGACCTTGAATGTATGCCGCTCTTTGAAGATCGAATTTTTATGATCGTGCCGGTTAATCATCCCTGGGCTGCGTATGGAAAAGCCCTGCCAGATGACCTGCTCGATCAAAAGATAATCATGCGCGAAGAGATTTCTGGCACCTGTGAAACCGTCATGCAGGGACTCAAATCCTATGGCATCACACCGGATATGCTCAACGTAACCATGGAACTCGGAAACGCCGATGCAATTGAAATGGCCGTGGAACGCGGCGTAGGCATTGCCTTCGTTTCTGAAATGGTCGCCGCTCGCGGGCTTGCTTTTGGGCGCATCAAAAAAGTTGAATTGCAAGGGGTTGATTTACATCGCACAGTACACATTGCCAGAAATGTTCACTACCCATTCACACGTGCCCAAAACCTGTTTTGGGATTTCGCAAAATCACAGCATGATAAATTGAACACTGAAATTTGGGACAGCCTGGTGAATTTCGCCACTGTTAAATGAGCAAGTAAATTACCCCGCCTTTTGCTGCTGGCAATCCCGAAGGGATGACATGGTTTGTGTCCAAAAGCATGACACCCCTTTGGGGTTATTTGATCCATTTTGCA
>CAMCQT010000030.1 GCA_945877125.1 Candidatus Brevifilum fermentans
TGATCCCAATTTTCAAGCGTGGGCAAAGGTTGGTGCAGTGAGTTCGGGTCACGCAGGTCGGGGCCGGCCATGACGGCGTAGGCTAAAGCTGTGTCGGTGGCGGTGCCAGCCAAGGGTCCCACATGGGCGACGCTCCAGCATAAAGGCGCGGCGCCGTATTCGCTCACCCGTCCAAACGTGGATTTCAAGCCGAAGACTCCGCAGAACGAAGCTGGGATGCGGATCGAGCCGCCACCGTCTGCGCCGAGGGCTACGGGCACAAGTCCCGCCGCGACGGCTGTGGCTGAGCCGCTGGAACTTCCGCCTGTGAAATGATTTGTGTTGTACGGGTTGCGCGTCGTGCCGTGATACGGATTTAATCCCGTGACGTTGATGCCGATTTCGTGCATGTTTGTTTTTCCGATCAGCAATGCGCCCGCCGCTCGCATCCGCGCCACGACGGTTGCATCTTCCTTCGCTGGTGATTTGCCGAGGAAGGATGTGCCCACGGTTGTTGGGTAGGGAGTCATGTCCAACTCATCTTTGACCGCTACTGGTACACCGTCAAAAACGCTGAGCGGCTTGCCGGCTTTGATGCGCTGCGTGGCTTCGCGTGCTTGCTTCATCACATCTTCGCGGTTGACTGCGATCACTGCCCGCAAAGGCGGGGGGGATGTGTTGCTGGTTTCGATAGCGTCCAGTAGTTTTTGCGCCACTTCTTCGGGTGTGGTTTTGCCGTCACGATAGGCTTTGGCGTAATCGAGCACGGTGGCGAAATGAAATCCGCGTGATTCTACAACGGGAGACTGGGGCAATTCTTTTTCTGGAACGGCTGAATCTTTTGTCGCAAGTTCGCCTGTGAAATGAATCGGGTGATGGGTCGGCGCTTCGTCGATGACCTGCTTTCGCAGCCAGCCGATGCCCGCGCTGTCCATCAGGCTTGGGATTAATAATCCGCCAAGAGGACTTTCAACCAGTGAAACGAACAGACGCAAAAGTCCGCCTGCGAGGTAGGGCAATTTGACAGACTTTAGATCGTAGCTATTTTTGTTTTCCATTTTTCCTCAGACATCAAAGTGTTAAATTATGAAAGGAATAAATCGCTTTGTTTTTTGCATGTAGTTTTGATATTCAGCGCCGAAGAATTGAATGCACTCGGCTTCATCAGCTTTGGCGGTTGCAATTAGAAATAAAATTGCAATGATGGTTAATACGCCGCCTGCGCTGGACGGATGTTTGAAGAATATTCCCAGCGCCAGCAAAAGCAGTGAACTATAAAGTGGATGGCGGATGTATTTATAAACGCCGCTTGTGACCAATTGCGTAGTCTTCTCAAATGTAAAAAGTGACGGATCACTCTCTCGGTTTGCGCTTGCCTTACCACGTGATCTTAATGAATAGACACCAAATGCCAGCGGAATCAATGCCACAAAGAGCAGAGTCCATGCGATGATTTGGTTCCATGCAAATGGGTTTTGAAACCAAAATTTTCCGTTTAGCATGAAAAGAGCAAGCATGAATTCCCACGCGAAGAAGCGATAAAATCCATGTGAGTAGGGCAAGCGCAGCGATGTACGTGAAATATAAATCAGAAATAAAGTGAGAAAGCAGAATACGATCCAATTCCACATTATTTTTGCCTCACTGATTACCGAAAACTGATTACTGATTATCCCGTCCCAAACTGTCTGTCGCCAGCATCGCCAAGACCAGGCACAATGTAGGCGCGTTCGTTCAGGTGGTCGTCAATCGCGGCGAGATAAATATCAATATCAGGGTGCGCATCTTGCATGGCTTTGATACCTTGAGGTGAGGCGATGAGTCCCACAAACTTAATCTTTTTCACGCCCCAGCGTTTGAGAATATCAGCAGTGGCAGTGGCGGAACCGCCTGTGGCAAGCATCGGGTCAAGGATCAGGCAGACAGAGACGCGCGGATCGATTGGGAGTTTGTTGTAATATTCCACAGGTTGAAGTGTGTGTTCGTCTCGATACAAACCGATGTGCCATACCTCGGCGCTGGGCATCAGTTCCCAAATGCCTTCCACCATTCCCAACCCTGCGCGCAGAATGGGGATGAGCCCAATTTTTTCTTTTAGTTGTTGCGCCGTCATTTTTTCGAGCGGCGTTTCAATTTCAATGGGCGTGGTCTGTAAGTCGGCGGTGGCTTCATATGCAAGAAGTCCCGCAATCTCTCTAACGAGTTCACGGAACTTCTTGGGTTCGGTATTCTTATCTCTTAATCGTGCAAGTTTATGAGCAACGAGCGGGTGGTTGGATGCGTGGACAGTGGACATTGGGTACTCCTGTTTGTGAAATTTCTTTATTATAGCGTGAGAATACTACCTATGGTTATCCTAAAGTTTATGGCTTTCTCAATGATATGTTGGCAAACCTAATATTCGGTAATAAGCGGAATTCGTGTTAAGATTTTTATGACTTTGCAAAAGCCGTACGGCTCTATTCTTTGTAACTTTTTGCACTTTTAAGCATCTGATACAATGCGAGATGGTAATAATTAAAGACAAAGCATCGTCTTGTTTGTGGTCAAAAAAATTCAGACGGGTGAACTTCACCTCACAGGAAAAAAATAATGTCTAATAATGGCAATGAAAAACATGTGAAAGTTTTGGTGTTGGGGTCAGGACCTGCGGGATTGGCGGCAGCGTTATATGCGGCGCGCGCAGAGCTTGCTCCTGTGGTGTTGACAGGTATGCAGTTGGGCGGTCAGGCTGCTTTGACGCATGTCATCGAGAATTATCCCGGCTTCCCGAAAGGTGTGGGCGGCGCAGAGTTGGGTGAGTTGTTCCAAAAGCAGGCGGAATATTTTGGCGCAAAGGTCGAGTTTGACACAGCGCATGAGGTGGATTTTTCCCAGCGCCCGTACATAGTCAAGACCGACAGCGGCGAATACAAAGCCGATACGTTGATTATTTCCACGGGCGCGAATTCAATTCATCTTGGCGTTCCTGGTGAAGTGGAAATGACCGGACGCGGCGTCTCGTACTGTGCCACCTGCGACGGCTGGTTCTTCAAGAATAAGAAAGTTGTGGTTGTGGGCGGCGGCGACAGCGCATTTGAAGAGGCGCTTTTCCTCACACGCTACGCTTCCTCTGTCACATTAATTCACCGCCGCGAAGAATTCCGCGCGGGCGCAATTTTGCAGAGACGCGCTAAAGAACATCCAAAAATGAATTTCATCTTGAACACCGTCATCACCGAAGCGGTGACCGGTGACAAACTTGAAACCCTCAAACTCAAGAATGTCAAAACGGGTGAAGAATCTACTTTTGAGACTGACGGTCTATTCATCTTTATTGGACATTCGCCGAATACCGATATGTTCAAAGGCAAACTTGAGATGAGTGACCTCGGCTATCTCAAAGTCAATGATAAGATGGAAACCAGTGTTCCGGGTGTGTATGCGGCAGGCGAGGCGGCAGACCCGCACTTCAAGCAGGTCATCACCTCGGCGGGAATGGGCGCCGCGGCAGCCATCCAGGCGACTCATTTCCTCGAAGCAGAATCAGCCTAACGTTGCGATTGACGCGGCGCGCCGCACCTGGCGGGTAGCTGATTCTGGTTAAGAAGCAGAATCTAACCGAGTAGATTTATCTCATTAATTTTAGTGCGGCGCGCTTCATTCAAGATGGACTCCTTTTCTAAATTGGAGTTCTTCTTTTTATCTGCGCTTACTGTAAAAATATAAAACCAGACTTGTATTGTATGTTTGTAATTTTCATCACAAAGTTTGGCGATTTATTTAGCAAGATGTAAAGATGTGACATTTTGTACTTTTGGTCTAAGATACTTTCGGATAGAATTGACAAAATTTAGGTGTCAAAACGCCAATCATTTTTCGGAGGAACAATGAAGAAAATTTCTATCGTAGGTGCAGGTAATACGGGCGCAACTGCCGCTCATTGGCTGGCTGAACGTGAGCTTGCAAACGTTGTCTTGTTGGATGTTGTGGAGGGCATGCCTCAAGGTAAAAGTCTGGATTTGTTGGAGTCGATGCCGATCATTGGTAAAGACGCAAAGATTACCGGCACGAACGATTATGCCGACACCAAGGATTCTGACATCATCATTATTACGGCAGGGATTGCACGCAAACCTGGCATGAGCCGTGATGATTTGTTGAAGACCAATGCTGAGATCGTTGGCAAAGCGGCAGTGGAAACATTGAAGCATTCACCCAATGCCATCTTCATTGTGTTGACCAATCCGCTGGACACGATGGCTTACCTCGTCATGAAGATGACTGGTTTGCCGCGTGAACGTGTCATCGGTCAGGCTGGCATTTTGGACTCGGCTCGTATGCGCGCATTCGTTGCGATGGAAGCTGGCGTGAGCGTTGAAAATGTGAATTGCTATGTGTTGGGCGGACACGGCGATGAAATGGTTCCTCTGACTCGTCACTCCAATATTGCGGGTATTCCGTTGCGTGATTATTTCTCCGCTGAAAAACTTGAAGCAATTGTTAACCGCACACGCAAGGGCGGGGGTGAGATCGTGAATTTACTCAAGACCGGTTCTGCTTATTATGCGCCTTCGATGGCTTGTGTGCAAATGGCAGAGGCGATCTTGAAAGACAAGAAATTGATCGTGCCTTGCGCCACTCACATGGAAGGCGAGTATGGTTTGAATGATATGTACTTCGGCGTACCTGTCATGCTTGGCGCGGGCGGCATGGAAAAGATCATTGAATATAAATTTGATGATGCTGAAAAGTCCATGTTTGAGAAGTCTGCGGCATCGGTCAAAGAGACGCATGAAGCGTTGAAGAGTGTAGTTACATTCTAAATTAATCGCAGGTTGAAGGTCGTAAGATTGACCTTCGACTACAAAAAAATATTACTCAGAGGAGAGGAATAAGCTATGATTCTGCACGAAAAAATATCAGCTCAATTACCCGCGTGGCGCGAGCGTATGAAGTCTCTTGCAAAAGAACATGCCGATGTTGTAGTGGACCAGGTAACAGTGGGTCAGATCGTCGGCGGAATGCGCGATATTAAATCGTTGGTGTCTGATATCTCATTTGTTGACCCCGCCGAAGGGATTCGTTTCCGTGGTTTGTCCATTCCTGAATTAGTGAAGGCGTTACCCAAAGCGCGCGGCAACAAAATGCCTTTGGTGGGCGGTTTGTATTATCTGTTGATGATCGGCGAAGTGCCGACCCGGGAACAGGCGCAGGAAGTGGAAGCCGAATGGGCCAAACGCTCTGAGGTTCCAGATTACGTTTATAAGATGCTCAAGTCTATGCCAAAAGAGACTCACCCGATGACCCTTTTGTCTCAGGCGGTTTTGGCTTTGCAGAATGGCTCGGTCTTCGCTGAGAAATATCACTCAATGAAGAAGGATGTGTACTGGGAAGCCGCACTGGAAGACAGCCTTAACTTGACTGCCAAACTTCCCATTATTACCGCCTTTATTTATCGCATGAAATACTTCGGCGAGACCAAGAAACCGAAATACAATGCAAAACTGGATTATGGTGCAAACTTTGCCAAGATGATGGGCGTTGAAGATAAAAAGGGCTACGCTGAACTTACCCGCCTGTACTTTGCCGTTCATTCTGACCACGAGTCTGGCAACGCCTCGGCTCACACCATGCACCTCGTTGGGTCTGCTCTCTCTGACCCATACCTTTCCTTCTCGGCTGCGCTCAATGGTCTGGCGGGACCTTTGCACGGACTTGCAAATCAGGAATGTCTTGGCTGGTTGCTGGAAGTTCACGAAAAGTTTGGCGGCGTGCCAACCCGCGAAGATCTTTATAAATTTGCATGGGATACCCTTAACAGCGGTCACGTGATTCCTGGGTATGGTCACGCTGTTTTGCGTGTGCCCGATCCGCGTTTTATGGCGCTATTAGGATTTGCAAAGGTGCGCTTCCCCGAAGATGACCTTATCCGTCTGGCGGAGATGGTCTTCGATGTGGTGCCGACCGTTCTCAAGGAACAAGGCAAAGCCAAGAACCCTGCGCCAAATTTGGATGCGATCTCTGGCACGTTGCAGTATCACTACGGTGTGCGTAATTTTGAATTCTACACTGTGTTATTTGGTGTAGGTCGCGCTCTGGGTGTGACAGCCAACTATGTTTGGTCGCGCGCGCTGGGTCAGCCGCTCGAACGTCCGAAGTCGTTGACGACGAAGATGCTGGAAGATATGGTTGCGAAGGCGGCGGTCAGTAGCCAGTAATCAGTAATCAGTAAAAGAGCCTGCGAGAGAAAGTTTCTCGCAGGCTCTTTTACTTTTTGTAGGTCAGGCTTGCAGCCTGACGAATCATCTATATTCTTTTGATAAGCCGTCTGCATCTACAAGTATGCTGTTTTTGCGGATGTAAATGCCGTTGCCGACGCTCTGATAGTTGTCTTGCTCGCGGATGAATTCGGCGAACGCGATAAAGTTGTCGGCGATGAGATCGGGTTGCAGTTCGCCGATGCTGTAGTCGTAGTCCCATTTGTTGTGACCTGGGTAGAACTCGCCATGTCCCATGCTTTTGGCGACGATGGGGTCGTTCAGTCCGAGCAGGTCAATGGTGGTGCGTTCTGAATAATATGGGATTTGCCCCGCGGCGTGGACGGCGATGACGGCTTCAGGTGATGTGTTGTTTGCGATGTGCATGGCAAGTTTTACACGGCGGATGTCTGCTCTGAGCAGGGGGGCGTTGCCTATCGAATAGTCGAACCACGGTTCGCCGCTGATGGTGAGCAGGATGATGAGCGCGAGCGGAATGGCAGGATTCACTTTCAGCGTGGAAAATGCCGATTGGGACTGACCCGCTTTCAAGTCAGAGAGGATGCGGCTCGTCATCCAACTAAATAAGATAATGAGGGCTGGCATCCCTTGTGTGATGAATCGATTCGCGGCGTTGGTTTCGGGTTCGGCGTAATCGCCGCCGACGTAAATGGAGTAGGCGCATTGCGCAAGGAAGATGCCCAGCAATAAAAGCGCTTCGCGGCTGCGTTGTAGTTTATAAAAAAATATTCCTGCCAGCGAAAATAAAAATAGAAAAAGTGTGTCGCGCGTGGCGAATTGATTGAAGACGAGAATGCCGTGTCGGATGCGTTCGAGCGTGGCGAAGCCGGTGACTTTTTGATAGTAGGTGATGGGCAGGACGTCACCGAAATATATTTTTTGAAACCAAAAAATTGCAAGTGTTGTGACGATGATCGAGATGGCGGGAACAATGGCGCTGCGTTTGTTTTTTGCAAAAAGATAAACCGCGATCAGCGCGGCCGAAATCAGCGCATCCACGCGGACGAGGATTGCAAGCGCAAGAATGATGCTGACGAGGATGGTTTTGTTTTGGGAAATTGCAAGCAAGATAGAAAGATTGACCAGCAGGGTCAGCAGTCCAACTTCCATGCCGCGCAATGACCAGAAGACAAGCGGAAAATAAAATGCAGTGATGAGTGCGGCAAGTGCCGGCGCGTATTTTGAATCAGGGAGAAGATTCTCGGCGATCTTGTGGACGACGATTATATTTGCCAGCAAAATTGCCAAAGATGTCAGCATGACCACGAGTGAAATTTTTGAGGCAGGGACGGGGAAGAGATGCAGGAATGCCATGAACAGCGTCCAGCCAAGATTGGTGAAACCTTCGACTGGCGCTTGTCCGATGTTCCACACCAGCCCGTGACCTTGCGCCAGGTGCTGGGCGTAGCGCATGGAAATCATGGCATCGTCAACGAGGGTGAAATAGCGCTCATTGTTGATGACGAAGGATGTGCCAATAATAAAAGTCAGGTAGAAAATGGCAGTGACTGCCAGAAGCAGGTTTAGAAATTTGCGCTCGGTTTTCATCGGCGCGAGTATAACATGCGGCAATTTCAATATAAAAAACATCATCCACAGATTGAGCAGATTACACAGATTAAAAAAATCTGCTAAATCTGTGCAATCTGTGGATGAAGCCCTTTAAGTTTGGATAAAAAATTATCTTACCTGCGGCGCGAGAGTCGCAAGTTCTGCGCGAAGTCTTGCAATGATTGCCACAGTGCCGCCTTCATCGCCTTGTTTGTTGTACTGCTCTTTTTTATGAGATAGTTCGCCGCAGACTTGATAGAAGCGGGCGGTGGTTTTTCCGCTCAACATGGCTGTGGTTACTGTCCACGGCGAAAGCGCTTTTTGATATTGTGTCTGTGAGATCAAACCCGAAACGACTTCTGAATACAAATGATTTTTAACAAGATTGCGCTCATTGTTGACCATCCAGATGATGAAGCCAAGCATACATGCCCAACCAATCCAGTCTACGAAAGTGCCTGCGGCAAGTCCACCAAAACCGCCGATCATACTGCCAAAAGTGTTGTGAAAGGCGTGCGTTGTCACTGCCACGCCGAAGCCGATCAACGGCGCAATAAGTTTGATCAATATATTTTTATTTGTGCGGGCAACCGCAAAACCGATGCCTGTGAAAGCGGTGTAAAACGGATGCTGCCAGCCCACGATGATGACGCGAATGAATGCCAGAAAGAACAGTCCGCCCCAGCCGCCGTCTTGATAGCCGTTGCGGTAGATGTAAAGTGTATTTTCTGTCGCCGCGAAGCCAAGTGCAGCAATGCCGCCGTAAATAATGCCGTCTAAAATGGAATCAAATTCCTTGTAGAACAGAAAGAAAACAATGGCCACCGCCAGCCCTTTGAGAAATTCCTCCACGATCGGCGCAACGATAGATGTGGTTCCAATCTCAGCCGCGGCTTCTGAGTTGGTAAAAATATAAATCCCCATGCCAAACGCAGTATTGATGATGAACGCGCCGCCTGCCGCAATCACCACGCCCCAAAAGAAAGTGGCGCCCAATAAAATTTTCGGTTCTTTTTCGTAGCGATCCAGCCAGTAGACAAACGCCGCGAAAAAAAACATGGGCACGAAACCGAAAAATAGAGAAACAAGTAGTGGCATGGCTATTCTCCTTTTTTATGCAGACCTGACGCGCCCTCACCCTAACCCTCTCCCGAAGGGAGAGGAGACTCTCTTCCCCATCAGGGGAAGGGATGAGGGCAGTACAACGACTATCTTTGAAAAATCAAACGAGTTCTTTCAACGCGGGTATATTCAGGCTCGATGCCCAGCGCGTCTAAAACTTCCTCAGGGCGGCCGGTTGCGCCATCGCGTGCGGCCAGTTTCATTTGCAGCCACACTTCTCCATCTGATTCTGTGATCACATTTAATATTTCGATCAGCGGACGCATGTCGTACGATTTATTTCGGCGTTCACGCGGAAGGTTTTCAGCCATCAACATCTCTTCGACTCTGCGCATCAGGTCGGCGCCGTCAACTGGTTCTGTCAAATGGGCATCGTACGTCGCTGAGAGTACCTGTGTTTGCAGCGCAGGCTCGCGCTCATCCACGCTTTCCACGCCGGTGACTTTTATGTCCGGCGGAAGACTATCCTTTAATCGTGCCGCAATTTCTTCCGTGGGAATTTCAGCATTGAAGCGCACATCCAACACTTCACCGAGTGAGGAAAATCCCAACGGCAGGGCGGCGGCCAGGCTGATCTTCGGCTGCGGATGAAATCCCAGTGAATAGCTGAGGGGCAGATCGGCGCGGCGCATGGCGCGTTCCCACAGCCGGTGCAGATCAAGATGACCTGTGTATCTTAAAGCGCCTTGCTTTGAAAAAGTGATCCGTGCGCGCATAATTATTTTGTTTCCGTTTCAAGTGATTTTAGCCAGCGGTTGATCTCCATGCTGGTTCGGCGGTATGGTTTGTAGGTCTGCTCAGCCACGCGGTGGAAGAGGTCATGGTCGAGGCACTGTTCGTGAGTCAACTTAATCATCGCTGATTGGATGTTGGCGTACGCCGCAAGTTCCTGCTCCACAATATCATCCAAGCCAATATTTTTATATTTATAAATTACAAGGTGGTTGATCTTTTCTTTTTCACACAGCGGAGATTCGTAATCGGGGTAGCCGTTATCTTTTTGGAAATTATCGAGTGCCGTGTGCGAGGTGCTTGTCCAATAACATTCATCATGCAAGACTTCATTCAAACGGTCGGCAATGAATTGCTCACGCGTGAGAACATCTGCCAGCAAATCTTTGATGGATAAATTTTCAAAGACTCTCGCCATTGTCATTTGGCGTGTAAAGCCAACCTGATTGAGCAGGGTTTCAAATTTATCGCGCTCGCGCTGCAAGCGGGGAAGAAAGATAATTTTATTCATGCAGGTATTTTTCATCCACAGATGACCGCCACTTTTAGAGTGACTGCCATCTTAATATTTCCTACCAATTAAGCTCGCAGAAGTCACCGCCCACAACTGGCAACTGTTCACTGACCATGGCTAACTTTTCACTTTTTACTTTGGCAGGGCTTTTCACTTCGGGACATTTCCAGCCTTCACCGGGGTTCTCGCGGCGCAGGCTGGCGAATGTCGGCAGAATGCCGCAGGCGTAGCAATTCAAACGGCAGTCCATGCGGATCTGACCTTCGAGCGATTGGCGGAAATCTTGAAACAAAAAGTTTTTGCGGACAGCGGCGGTGATATGCTCCCACGGAAAGACCTCGTCTGTGCGGCGCTGGCGGTGGGTGTAAAACGCGGGGTCGAGTCCGTGTTCTTCAAAGGCGGGCAGCCAGGCAGTTTGTACTTTGATCTCATCTCCCCAGGCATCAAATTTTGCGCCCCTCTTCCAGGCGCTGTAAATGACTTCTGCCATTCGGCGGTCGCCGCGCGTGAGCCAGGCTTCGAGCAAAGTGTCTTCGGGCTTCGTCCAACTCAACTTGATATTTTTATCTTTCAGCAGTTGACGTTTGAGCAACGCCTGCTTTTCCAAAATATTTTCGCGTGTGTCGCAGGAGACCCATTGGAACGGCGTCTGCGGTTTGGGTACAAAGGTGCTTACGCCGACATTCAATTTCACCTTCCAACCTGCCGCTTTGCGACCCTCAGCAAGCACGCGTTTCGATAAATCTACAATTGCCTGCACATCTTCAATTGTTTCGCTGGGATGTCCGATCATGAAATATAACTTGATGGTCGTCCAGCCGCGCGTGTAAATATCGCGCGTGGTGTTGATGATGTCTTCGTCGGGGATGAATTTGTTAATAATTTTTCGCATCCGCTCGCTGGCGGCTTCGGGGGCGAGTGTGAATCCGCCGGAGCGGTGTTGCTTCAACTTGTCCATCAAGTCAATCGAGACTGATTCAATTCTCAGCGAGGGCAGCGCGACGGTTAGTTTGCGTCCTTCAAACCGCTTGCTGATCGCATCCACCAGTTCGTTGACGTAGGTGTAATCAGAAGAGGAAAGCGACATCAACGCGAGTTCTTCAAACCCTGTCGAGCGGACTGCGGCATCGGCGGCATCGACAACTTCCTGCACGGCTCTTTCCCGTACGGGACGGGTGATCATACCCGCCTGACAGAATCTACACCCGCGAGTGCATCCGCGCATGATCTCCACCGACACTCGGTTGTGAACCACTTCAATATTCGGCACGATGAATTTCAGCGGCGGCGGAAGTAGTTTTGCCACGATGCGCTTGTTAACTACCTTGGGCACTTCGGGCGTGGTCGGTTGGGTATGGGCTACCGTTCCATCTTCAAGGTAGGTGGTTTCATAAAACTTGGGAACATAAACGCCGGGGATTTGGGCGAGTGCGAGGAGCAGGTCGTTGCGGTCAAAAGTCGAAGGTCGAAGGTCGCCATCGACTTTTGACTTTTGACCTTTGACTCTTTGAATTGTGTTGATGATGTCGTGAATCACTTCCTCACCTTCGCCAATTGCGAACGCGTCAATGAAGGCGTGCATGGGTTCAGGGTTGGTGGCTGAATGTCCGCCGGCGATGATGATGGGGTGTGTCTCGTCACGGTCTGCCGAGCGCACGGGAATGCCTGCAAGGTCGAGAATGTTGAGGGCGTTTGTGTAGAGAGTCTCGTAGGGTAGGGTAAAGCCAATTAGGTCGAAACAGGCCAGGGCGTGTTTTGATTCGAGCGTGTAGAGCGGAATCTCATGCTCACGCATCAGCGCTTCCATATCTGTCCAGGGGGCGTAGGCGCGTTCAGCAAGCGCATCATCCCGTTGATTGATTTGGTCGTAGAGAATCTTTAATCCGACATTGGAAATGCCGATATCGTAAATATCAGGAAAGACGAAGGCGACTCTGGTTTGGGCCTTGTCCCAATCTTTGAGTGTGCTGTTGAGTTCGCCGCCGACATAGCGACCAGGCTTTTGTACCTTTAAAAGAATACGGTCGAGTTTGGCTTCTATTTGCTCAGGATTTAACATGGGCGAAATTATACTAGAATTGTCAAAATAATAGACCGAGGATGTGCGTCCTCGGTCTATTTGAAATTTGAATATGTCATTGCGAGCGAGCGCTCTCCAGCGAGCGCGGCAATCTCCAAGTGGCAGGGGGTTGCTTCGGGCGAAAAACAAGGACGCCCTCGCAATGACACTTGTTACACAGCCTTGCGTGTTTGCCAGAGGTCGCGTCCCCAGATCCAAAGTGCGCCGAGTCCGATGAACATGATGAGCACACCGAACAGCCAGCCAACGTATGGCAGGGCAACGATCAGGGCGATGATTGCCACGCCGAGCACGAGCGGCCAGACTTTGTGTTCAGCCAGTGCAGGGTTGACGCGAGCGAGGATCAATTTGCCGCCGAGCCAGGCCACGATGATCTTGGTCAGGAATGAGGTGACGAGTACGAAGCCAACGATCATGGCAAAGAGCGCGAGAATGCCGACCCAGATGATGGTGCCGCTCATGCCGCCCAGTGTGAGAACGCCGAAGAGTACGCCGCCTGCGATCATCGCAACCACGACGACGAGGATGGCAAAGAAAAAGGCTGCGTATGCCACCAGCCCCCATCCGAGGGATGCGGCGGGTTGGGTCTGCACTTTTTCCATGAGGGCTTTCGTGAACATGGGGGCGAGCCAGCCGAGCAGTAATCCGAAAACGATCAGCGTGACAATGGCGCGGAGCAGGTCAAATGTCCAGGTCATTGTTTTTTGCGCGGGGGTAGGTTGAACTTCAGCGGGTTCAACAACGGGCATGGTGCGCGTTACTTTTCCGCTGACTGCATTTGCTGGAATCTTAATATCTTTGGATTGAGTGTATTCGAGGTTGCCTTTGATCTTTGCGCCTTCAGCGATACTGAACCCAGGTTTTACGGTGGGGAAATCAATATCAGATTGCGGCATATACATGGACGGGGATGGCCCGCCAGCTTCGGGATCGCCGACTTGGGCATTAATATCCCCGCCAAATTCACCGTTCAATTCCAATGCGCCGGTGCCTGCAAGCACGTCACCGGTGATGCTACCCTCAAGCAGAGTCTGTCCCGCGCCGACGACCAGTTCGCCATCAACTGCGCTGCCAGTTTGTGCTTCAAGGCTTGCGCCCGCGGCAACAACATCCCCGCCGATGGTAGCGGTTTTACCGATTTGGAGCAAAGCGCCTGCGATGCGGGCATCATCTTTGACAGTGCCGTTGATGATGATGCTTTGTCCGGCAGCGATCAGGTCGCCTTCGACTGTGCCATTGATGGTGATAGTCTGACCAAATACAACGAGATCGCCTTTGATGGTACCTTCAAGTGTGAAGTTATTCGCGGTGACGTACACGTCATCTTCGATGACTTCGCCTGCTTTGATTTCAACGTCATCACCTGAGCGACCGTCAAAAGCGCGGGCAGGCGTGGCAAAGGCAAGGGCAAGAAGAGCGATTAGCGAAAAAATAGAAATAATTTTGGATAGGGTTTTCATGGTTTCTCCTTTAAAAAAAACTTTCCAATGTAGATATACGTCTCTACTTTTGGAAAGTTGCAATTTAGTTTTTTGCGGAAGTTAATCGAAATGCCTTAAACCGACGGGTGATTCCCTCTTTGAGAAGTGCCGCCGCCTCGGCATGTCCTGCCTCAAGCGCCAGGTCCAGCGGTAGTTTCCCATCATGACTGCGGATGGCGAGGTCTGCTCCGTTGTACAGCAGTGAGCGGATCAACTGTGTGTTCCCGTTTTGGGCGGCGACATGCAAGGGAGTAAATCCATTATTTTCGCGGGCGTTTGGATTTGCATTGTGTTGGAGGAGAAGCAGGACGACATCTGCGTGTCCCGCGGCTGTGGCGGATTGAATGGGTGTGGCGCCGAGTAAATTTTGAGATGGGGAGTTGACGACTGCGCCAGCTTTGATGAGATATTCCGCGGTTTCGCAGTGACCAAAAAAACACGCCAACCCGAGAGGTTGAAATCCATCGCTGGCATAGGCGTTGATGAGCAATGGGTCTCGTGCAAGATGGCGCGCGAGTTGGTTGGTTTTTCCGGTTGCGGCGGCTTCAAAGATGTTTAGGCTTCCCGTTTTATTACTGAGGAATTCTATGATCTCAGGCTTTTGGTGGTAGGACGCAACTATAACGGGGCTAAGACCATCAGCTCTTTCGTAGATCAATTCGGGGGTTAAGGAAAGGAGGCGCTGAACTTCATCCAACTTCCCTTGTTTGATCGCGTCAAAAAATTCTTTGCTCATTTGAGATGGGTTTCCCGTTCTTTTAGAATGCCCCGCCGTGACAACCTTGCTTTTTGATATGCCGCAGTGTATGTCTTCTTTTATTTTGGGTGTACAGATTATACGTGCAATGAATTAATGACGTACTATCAATCCTGTTAGCTGCTGTTGAGCTATGAATTTTTATGAGTCAAAAAAACTCATCTTTGCTGGTTTCTCCAAATACCAGTTGAGTAATTCCACGAACCAGCCGCAGAATTTTACATTGCCGCTCTCGATCATTTCCTGTAATTCGTCCACGCTGTAATAATTTATTTCCTCAATTTCAATTGGGTCAAACTTTACTGTGGCAGGGTCAACGATGCCTTCATATAATACGCTGATCTCGTTGTCGTTCACGCCGTAATTCATTCTAAATTTTACAAGTTCTTTTATTTCAACCCCATCCACACCCATCTCTTCTTTCATGCCGCGCATGGCTGCATCGAGATAACTTTCACCTGCTTTGACATGCTCCGAAACTGAGCAATCCAGTGCGGAAGGGGAGGCGGCGCGGTCGGCGCTTCTTTTTTGCACGAGCATTTTTCCATCGCGCGTAAATAAAAACACATGCACGCCGCGGTGCTGTAAACCAAGTTGATGAACGGTGGAGCGCATTTGCTGATCGGTAACAATATCTTCGTCAGTAATAATATCTAATAATTCGTCAGTCATTTTTCCTCTCGTTGATTGTGTTGATCTATATGGCGGACTTGGCATTTTGAAGATATTAAGAAAAAACGGATTCCGGGTCTGAGCTAATACTGAAGCATAGAAATAATTCCAAAGGAAGGATTTGCAGGATCAGTCTGCCTTGTGATGTGGACAAATGCCATGCCAGATCATAAGGGGTGACAACATAAATGGCGCAATATCCGAGCAGTTGCAAAAGCAGGAGAGTCACAATTGCGTAGATTCCTTGTCTGGAGTTGGGGGCAGGATGCTTGTACATGATGGCTGTGTAGATCAGCAAAATTATGATGTCAGATCTGAAAAGGCTTGGTGTGAGTGTTTTTAGGATCATCCAGTAGCGCGAGGGGTCGGTGATCTTTGCGATAAAACTAATGTTGCTATTTATTAAGTCGTTGGTTGGGGCAATGGACTTAAAGTAGAAAATGATTATTAAAGGAATTGCCAGCCCTGCCAGATAATGCAAAAGAGAACGGCCGATATTTTTTGGGGATGCAATAATGAGCGCAATCGGGCTGATCGCAATAAATAGTAATCCTTCGTTCTTTGACCACCCAGCCAGTCCTGCCATAAATCCTGACAATACCAGTAATGCGGCGTCATTGCGCACAAAAAATAAATACATGAGTATGCAGGAGGCGAAAATAAAATATGTGGCTGGAATATCGGCAGTTAAATTGGTGCCTGTTAGGATAAAGCCCGGGCTTGCCATCAGCACCACTGAAGCCAGGCTGGCTTGTCCAATTGTTCGGGTGAGGGCTATGGCGCTGAACATCGCAAGAATGGTGGAAAAGGTGAACAGCGCAGATTGAATCATCGGCACACGTAGTGTCTCATTTTCCAGCGCTTCCCAGCCCCAGGCTACGTTGAGCGGAACGAGCAGTGGATAATCTGCGTGTCCAAATAGTGCGATGTCGGGAGATAAAGTGGCGCGCCAATTTTCGGGGTCGCGATAGATGAAGCGGGCGGCGCGATTCCATATACTCCACGCGTCATATTCTCCCTGTGGACGTGAAATTATTGTATTAGCATATATCAGAGCTGATATAAATAAAGCAAGAATAGCTATGCCAATCAATGCCCATTGCAAGTGCGATAGGGAGGGTAAAAAAAATTCTTTCCAGTTTTGTTTCCGTGCCCGCAGGAATGTAATTGCCAGAAGAAAAATTAATAAAATGATTTGGAGAGTTAATGTGTTGATGCGTCCCGGCGCAATTTGCAATACCAGAAAATATAGAATGGAACTGATGCCCAAGCCGAGCCCAATTCCAAGGGAGAATTTTAGAAACATAGCCAGCGCGTTTCTTTCGGGCCAAATTAAATGGATTATCAAAGTGCCCAAAAATATGGCGGGAAGAAAAATAATAAAACTGAGAAGTGTCATGGATTATTCAACCTGTGAAAGATGCGTACTTTCCCTCTTATAGTTATGATCTCATACAGATCTGGATATGTTTTCTGCCAGGTCGCAAGATCTTTGTAGTTAAGCACTGCCACGTTCCATTCTGCAGCGGGACCTTTTTTTAATATCAATGGAGCCAGCGCATATTGTGTCAGTAAAAACTCAGTTTCTGTATCCCAGTATTCATATTTGGCGCCTGGCACATCTTGTTCTGATACGTAACCGATCACTCCGCGTTTGATCGGCAGGGCTTTCTTGACGAGTATCATATCTGCTTCCCAACGATCAAGTGCGTTAGCGCCCCTGTCTGTGATATTCGTGGAGTTTATCCAAAACTGTCCAATGGAGAATAAACTGATCAGTAGTAGCAGAGCTACCAGAATTTTCTTAGTCCTTGCCGATAACATAATTTATCTTCCCTAAAGACAATCATTATAAATTTGCTTCTGTAGGGCAATAGGTTTATGTCTATTTTTCCCTTTGCCTGATTTTACCTTGAATCAAAAAGACTTTCGAAGTCTCTAAAACTTCGAAAGTCTGATTTTCAAACCGGTAACCTGCAAACCGATCTAGCCAAACAACTCCATCAACTGCTTCACATGCACAATGCCATCGAAACCCTTGATATCGCCTTTGCGCAGTTCGGCTTTTTCGCCGTCCACATCACCCAGGCACGAGACAATCACATCGCCCGCGTTGACATCTTCTTTTTCAGTGTAGTGATTAGTCGTGACGATGACATTCGCGTTTGCGGCTTTTGCAGCTTTGACGCCATTCTTCGAATCTTCCACCACGATCACTTCATCAGGTGACAGCCCAAGTTTGGAAAGCGCCAGATTGTAGATCTCGGGATCGGGCTTCTTCTTCTCAACCACGTCGCCCGCAAGGACAACCTCAAATTTGATGTCTGAAAGCAAGCCGCCGGTGATCGCTTTCGCAGCTTGCTCATTGGATGTGGTGCAGATTGCGATCTTGAGACCCGCATCCATCGCCTCTTTCATAAACCGATGAATGCCAGGTCGCAACGGCAGTTTGCCAGTCTCGATCAGTTCCACGAACAACGCGGTCTTGCGTTTATGCATGTCCTTGACCAGACTGTCAATTTCTTCCTCAGTCAGCGGCTTGGAAAACCCTTTGGTCTTCCAGTGGTGCTTCATGCGTTCCTTGCCGCCCGCGATCTGAAGCAGTTCGTGGTAATACTCCACGCTCCATTCGTCAGTGAAACCGAATTCTTTGAAGGTCATGTTGAACGAAACACGGTGACCATCGCGCTCGGTGTCAATGATCACGCCGTCCTGGTCAAAGAACACTGCTTTAATTTTTGACATTATTTCCTCCATTTCAAAAGACTCAAACACGAAGGACACGAAGTACACAAAGGGAAATTTTTTTTCTTGGTTTTCCTTCGTGCCCTTGGTGTCCTTTGTGTTTAAATGTTTTTTTACTTCTTCATTCCAAAGAACTCAAGGACGGTATCCACGAACAAATGGTTTTCTTCCGTCGAGCCGACGGTCACACGGAACCAGCCGTCACTGCCATATTTCTTGCTTTCGCCGCGCAGGATGATTCCCTTGGTTTCAGCGTAAGCCAAAACTTCCTTGCCGGTTTTGCCAGTCTCGCCACAGTCAAAGAGAATGTAATTGGCTTTGGAGTTCATGATGTGGAAGCCAGGAATGACGCTCAAGGATTCAGAGATAAATGATACTGCGTCGTTGTTGAACTTGACGCGCTCCGCAAGACCTTCGACATCTTCAAAAGCCGCCAGCGCCGCCCACATCGGAATTGTGCCCACGTTCCAAGGGAGGAGTGAACCGGCGATCTGGTCAATGACTTCCTTGTCTGCGATGGTGTATCCGAAGCGCATTCCAGCAAGACCGTAAGCTTTCGAGAGTGTGCGGGTGATTAATACGTTTTTGTATTTCTTGGTCAACTGCACCTGAGACATACCCAAGCCCGCATATTCAACGTAGGCTTCATCCACGACGAAAGGAATACCCAATTCGGCAATTGTGACGAAGTGCTTCGCATCCATAAAATTGCCGGTGGGGTTGTTCGGATTTGCGACAACGATGATCTTTGTTTTTTCAGTGACGGCTTTGATAATGGATTCGGGATCATATTCCATTTTGTGATCTTGATATACCATCGGTACAGAAACCATCTTCGCGCCGAGCAATGTTCCGCGCAGACCATAAATGCCGAAGCAGGGTGTGTGCTGAATAACTTCATCGCCGGGGGTGATGAACATGCGGAAGATATTGTCATATACTTCGCTGGAGCCGTTGCCGATCATCACGTTGCCGGGACCTTCGACATTGTTCATCTCCGCGATCTTGGTACGCACAACCAATCCCTGATCGGGATAGCGGTTCGCCATCTTCGCATATTTGAACATCGCATCCAAAACTTTTTCAGACGGCGGAAGCGGATTCTCATTAGACATCATGCGATGTAAGGACGGGTCTCTCCATGCCTTTTCAATGTGATCCGAAATGTACATCGGGATGCCCTTAACCCACGGGGCGTAAAATTCTTCAACTTTTTTCATTACCTTAATCTCCTGATTCAATTTGTTTATATTTCAAGTCGCAAGACCTTTAACTTGCAACCTGCAACTTTTAAACTTGCTTTTAGGCTTTTCCTTCGCAACCCAACTTGTCCATCCAATGCATTACAGCCTTGCGGGTTGCATCGCGGACAAAGACATCCAATTTTCCAGGATCGTATTCCTCGCGGTGGGTGGAGATATACTCGAACTTCGCATCGATCAGCACGCGCTTCAATTCGGTGGACACGTTGAACTTCGCGCCACCAGCCGCCAGCAATTTGGCGACATAATCATCCGGCAAACCGGTTCCGCCATGCACCACCAGCGGAGTCTTGATGCCGTTGCTGTTCAACATCTTGTGGATGACAGCCATGCGCTCGAAATCTATCTTCGGATTTTTGGTCTTATACACGCCATGCGCCGTGCCGATTGCAGGAGCAAAAATATCCACACCAGTGCGTTCGACGAATTCAATCGACTGTTCGGGATTCGCCAGTTGCGCTTCATCTTCCGCAACCTTGATCTGGTCTTCCACGCCGCCGACAGTTCCCAGCTCGCCTTCAACCGAGATGCCGCCGATTGCATGGCAGTAATCCACCACTTCTTTGGTTTGGCGAATATTCTCTTCGTAGGATTGTTTGGAAGCATCGATCATGATATTGGTGTAGCCAGCGTCCGCGCACTTCTTGCAGTAATCAACGGTGGTGCAATGATCGAGGTGCAGACAAACAGGCACAGGCGCAGACTCGGCCAGTGTGCGGTAAATATTCACCATCATTTGAGTTCCCAAAAATTGTGACGGCTTGACCGAAGTCTGAACGATCACAGGCGTTCGCTTTTCGACAGCGGCATCGATCACCGCTTCAAATTGCAGCAAATCTGTGATATTAAACGCGCCCACAGCCCATCCGTTTTTTGCGGCATCAATCATGATCTCTTTAGCATTTACGATAGACATAATTTTCTCCTTCGTTAGTTATCTTTTTTTAGAATAGTAAACTCTTACGGAAAGTATGAACAATGAAACGCTACGCGTGAAGGATGAAGAAAATCCAAAAATTTTGACCTTCGATCTTGAACTTGTTTTATCCTTCATCCTTCATCCTTATCTACTAATATCTCTCTTTCCAGCTTCCTTCAACCACTGATCCCAGCGATAATCCGTCACGTGCTGACGGAAACGCGCAAACCACAAATCTGCGTAGCCCTGAAAATCCTCTTCCAATTTGGATATACCCGTTTGCGTTGTGCCCCACATTGACTCGTGCAGCTCAGACATTGGCCACATTAAACGTAAACGCGCGTACTGCTTATCTGTCACTTCACCAAAATATTCATACAGAAAGTTATTCACCTGATCTTCATTCAAACGGTGGTGATGAGAAAAATTCGCCAGATCAAAGAAGATATCGCCCATGCCCGCGTATTCCCAGTCGAGCAGGCGAATTTCACCAATATCGCCGGGTACATCTTCTTCGAGCCAATTCAAATTCAACAGATCATTATGAGTTGGCGTTGGAACATACGGGTCTTTTGCAAGAGCTTTTTGCACTTCCTTTGTCTTCTGCATGATCCAATCCCAATCATGCGGAAACTTGGCGCTATTCTTTTTAGAGATTTTTTCCAGCATATCCACGCGTTTGAAGACATTGAACTCGCCGTTCAACTTTGGTCCGCGCTTGTGAAAGAGGCGCAGTTTTTTTGCTACGCGCGCAAGATAATCGGGTTGTTTGATCACTTCAGGCGGGATCGGTTTTCCAGTGATAAAGCGCGTTACGATGTAATTCTCAGGCTCAATAAAAAACACAACCTCAGGCGCGATTCCCATCTGCCCAGCCGCGTAATTCGCCGCGTATTCCACGTCACGTTTAATACCCAACTGTTCCGTCCCCTCGCCCGCGAGTCGAATCACATACGACCTGCCGTCTGCATCAACCTTGAAATTCAAATTTGTGATCCCGCCGCTCAAGGGAGTCTTCTTGATATTTTTCGACCCGGCAAGAAACGGAACTTTATCAATTGCTTTATCAATTGCGAGTACTGACATGGCATTATCTCCAAATGGGATTAGGATTTTTTCTTGCGCGTAAACTTTCATTTAGATCATTTGAGCCAGCGACCTCCACACTGTCTTTGCGAGGAGGGTGCTCTTCCCGACGAAGCAATCTTCCATTTGTTGGGGATTGCTTCGGGCAAGAGCGCCCTCGCAATGACAAAATAATTTACTGACGAATTCTCTCAGACTTGGGATCCCACAACACAGACTGCACAACTTCAGCGTTAATTTTCTCGCCGAAATATTCGATCTCCAACTTCGTCCCAACCTTGGCATGTTCCATCGGAAGATATGCAAAGGCGATGGATTCATTCACAGAATAACCGAACCCACCCGAAGCCACCCAGCCGACGATCTTATCGCCAATGCGGATTGGTTCCTTGCCCAACATGATCGTGCGGTTATCAGAAATGGTCAGCGTGCAAAGTTTGCGTTTAATGCCTTCGGCTTTCTGCTTCACCAACGCATCCTTGCCGATGAAATCTGCTTTATCCAGTTTCACAGCGAAGCCAATGCCTGCTTCGTAGGGCGTGTAATCGGGAGAAATTTCGCCGCTCCAATAGCGATATCCCTTTTCAATACGCAGGCTGTCAATGGCCTTGTAACCTGCGGCAACCATGCCTTCGGGTTTGCCAGCTTCCCAGAGCGTATCCCACAACCTGAGACCGTACTCTGTGGGACAGTAAAATTCCCAGCCGAGTTCGCCGACATACGTCACGCGCGAAGCCTGAACGGGGATGTCTCCGAGGGTGATTTGTCTGCTGGTCATGTAGGGGAAGCCCGTGTTGGACACATCGTCCATCGTGACCTTCTCTAAAATCTTGCGCGCTTTCGGCCCCCACAAGCCGATGCAGGCAAACGACGAACTGACATCTCTGATCGCCACTGTGCCGTCTTCGGGCATGTTGAGGTGCAGCCACGACATATCGTGCTGACCAAACGCCGTGCCGGTCACAATGAAGAAACGGTCTTCCGCAAGCCGCGTGACGGTGACATCGCATTCGATTCCGCCGCGTTTATTGAGGCATTGCGTATAGATAACCGAACCGACGGGCTGATCGATTTCGTTTGCGCAAACATAATTGAGGAACTTCAACGCGCCCACGCCGCTGACTTCAAACTTGTTGAAGGATGTCTCGTCGAACAGGCCGGCGTTCTCGCGGGTCATCAGGTGTTCGTGTCCGATGGCGCGCGACCAGTTGTGGCGCGCCCAGCCTCGCGGTTCGTGTCCGTGCGTGGCTAATTCTTCATGCGGCTTGAACCAATTCGGGCGTTCCCAGCCCATTTTCTCGCCGAAGAAACAACCAAGGTCGCGCAATCGGTAATAGGTGGGGGAGGTGCGCACGTTGCGCTTGGACAAACGCTCTTCGCCGGGGAAGTGAATATCATAATATTGCGTGTAGGTTTCGAAGGTGCGGGCTACGGTGTAGTTGATGCTGTCGTAGTTTGGTCCAAAGCGACGCACGTCCAACCGCCACATATCCCATTCGGGGTTGCCGTCGATAATCCATTCAGCCATCACCTTGCCGATGCCGCCGGCGCCAGCAAGTCCGTGGGCGCAGAACGCGCACGCCACCCAGAAACCTTTGACGGAGGTGGGTCCGAGCAGGAATTCGCCGTCGGGGGTGAAGCCTTCGGGTCCATTTAACAGTTTGACAACTTCCGCGTTCTCAATCGCAGGCACGCGCCTGATCGAGTTTTCCATCAACGGGGTGAAGCGTTCCCAATCGGGGGGGAGCAGTTGGAATTTGAAATCTTTGGGGATGCCGTTCATGCCAAAGGTCGCGGGCTGACGTTCGTATCCGCCTGTGATTAATCCGCCGACTTCTTCGCGCCAGTAGACCAGCAAGTCAGGGTCGCGCAGATTGGGGAAGCTGTGCGTGACGCCTTCGATGGGCTTGGTCATGATGTAAAGATGAGCCATCGGCACAACGGGCAGATTCAACCCGACCATCTTGCCGACTTCGCGTCCCCACATACCTGAGGCGTTCACAACAATTTCGGTTTTGATTACGCCTTTGTCTGTGACCACTTCACAAACGCGGCCATCTTTGAGATTGATTCCTTCGACGCTTGTGTTCGTGAAAATCTTTGCCCCACGCATTTTTGCGCCTGCCGCCAGAGCGATGGTCATGCCGGTTGGGTCAATGCTGCCGTCGTTAGGCGTGAACGCTGCGCCGAGTACACCTTCAGTGGACATGAGCGGGAACATTGCCTGTGCTTCCTTGGCTGAGATCAATTCCATCGGCACGCCGAAGGAACGCGCCATGCCAACCAGGCGTTTGTTTTCTTCCATGCGTTCAGCGGAAGATGCCAGTCGCAGACCGCCGACTTCACGCCAGGAAGTATCCACGCCGGTTTCGGCTTTGAGTTTGCGATATAGGTCGGTGCTGTAATGCATCATGCGTGTCAGGTTTGCATCTGAACGCATTTGGCCGACAAGCCCTGCCGAGTGCCAGGTGGAACCTGCTGTTAATTCATGTCGTTCAAGTATGACGACATCTTTCCAGCCCATGAGGGTTAGGTGATAAGCAATACTCGCTCCGCCCACGCCTCCGCCGATGATGACAACTTGCGCTTGTGTTGGAAATTCGGACATGCTTTGCTCCTATGAAAATTTATTATCACGAAGGGTCACAAAGGTCACCAAGGAAAACCAAAACCTTTTTGAATGAATGCCTTGTTCTTACTTTGTGTACTTAGTGTCCTTTGTGTTTAATTTTTCTTATTTCTGCCAAACTGAATCAGGACTTGCCATTTCTGCCACGATGTCAAAACTGGAAATTGCTCCGAGGGGGAACGCGTCTGGGTTATCTTTGTCGATCACTACGAGTCTGTGATAATGGTTCTGGATCATTAAATCTGCGGCTTCGCGCAGGCTTGCGTGGATGTCAATGGTGAGTGCCGGATGCATTACGTCGCGCACGACCTGCTTGTTATCTGCGCCTTCTTTGACAAAACGCAGAAGGTCGTACCCGCTGACCACGCCGAGAATTTTTCCTTTGGAGTCCACCACCAAGACAGAACGCCAACCGGCTGAGGTCATTGCGCGCGCGGCTGAGACGACGGGAGTTTTTCCACGGCAAACTAAAATGGCATCAGACATTACATCGCCGACGGTCTCACGTTTTGTTTTGACTTCATGTGCGATGCTGGCTACGAAGTCAGAGAGTGAAATAATGCCGACAGGTTTTCCGTTTTCTGTGACGAGCAGGCGGCTGACAATTTTTTCGGCGAGCAGGTTTACTGCTTCAGCGAGGGGAATGTTTGCTTCAACAGAATCAACTGGATGCGTCATCAGGTCTGCGGCGGTCACATTTCGCATTGCCGCCAAACTTTCAGAATCTGAAGAAAGCCATTCGCCCGCCATTAAATCAAAATCTGAAATGATGCCCATAATGCGCCCGTCGCGGTCGGTGACAAATAATGCGTGGACTTGGTGCTGGTTGAGCAGGACAGCCACTTGCCCCAAAGATGTGCTGGGTTTGCAGGTGATGATGCCCGGGTGCATTAAATCTTTTACGAGTTTGGTCATTGAATACTCCAAATAAAAAGACCCTATTTGCTAAAAACCTTGGTATGTCTCGTGGCTGGAACTGCACGAATTATAATGAAAAAATCAAAAACTTGCAAATTCCTTCAAATTCTTATATAATCCTGCAAATGAGCAAGCCTCTTATTCCAGCCCAGCGTCGCGAACGAATTCAAGAATACTTGGCAATTCATCAAATTGCCCGTTCGGTGGACTTGTGTGATTTGCTTGAAACGTCTGAGGCTACGGTGCGGCGGGACTTGGAATGGCTGGAGCAAAAGGGAATTTTGGAACGTACGCACGGGGGCGCGATCTTAAGTCAGCGAATGCTTTTTGAGCAGGAATATCAGCAGCGCGCACAGAATCATCCTGAAGAAAAAAGACGTATTGGCGAACTCGCCGCTTCACTGATCGAAGATGGCGATATTGTTTTTATTAATAGCGGCACAACCGCCACGCAGGTCCTTCAACATGTCCGCAGAGATGCGAGCATTACGGTTTACACAAATAATGTCAGCGCCATTGCGGATCTCGGTGACCCGGGCTTTCACTACTATTTGACTGGGGGCGAATTCCAGTCACGTTCCAAATCTTTGGCGGGCCGCTTCGTGCTGGATAATTTGGGCTTGGTCTATGCCAACAAGGTGATTCTTGGCGTGGACGGGATCAGTCTTAAACACGGCTGTACCGTGCCAACTGATCCGGAAGCAGAGGTTGTGCGGCGTATGATCGAGCGTACCAGGGGGCAGGTAATTATTGTGGCTGACCATAGCAAGTGGGGTGTGGTTTCTAATTTTCAAGTCGCCGCCATTAATGAGATAAACAAACTGGTTACTGATGAGGGTTTTGACAAGTCGGCTGTGGACGATCTTGCAAAATATTCAATTGAAGTATTGATGACGCGTGAGAACACGGGCGTGTAAACATGCAGGCGGGCAAATTTTTGTTTACCCGCCTGCTTATTTTATGAACAACAGGTGAACCATGAAAGATCAGGCACAAATTGTAATTATTGGCGGTGGAATTGTTGGCACACAAATTGCATATCATCTGGCAAAGATGGGGCGCACGGATGTGGTACTCGTCGAAAAAGGCGAGATTGCCAGCGGTGAATCGTCGCACGCGGCGGGACTGGTGACGCAGTTTGCCACGTCGCAGGCGTTGTTGAAGTTCCGCATGTATAGCATCGAGTTGTACAGCGAGTTGGGTTTGTTCGATCACGTTGGCAGTGTCAGAGTCGCGTCGAGCAAGGAACAACTCAAAGAGTTGGAGCGAAGCGTGAGCCGCGCCAAGGCGTTGGGTCTCGATGTGGACGTCATCTCTCCCGATGAAGCGTTCCAGAGAATGCCGCAGATTTCCAAAAAGGATTTGTACGGCGGAATTTATCTGCCGCGTGACGGGCAACTCGATCCGTACACCACCACCACTTCGATGGCGAAGTTTGCCAAAGAGTTGGGCGTGGAAATTTACACCAACACGCGGGTGACGGGCATTCAGCTATCAGCGCAGGGAAATGTCGAGGGTGTGGTAACAGACAAGGGCGCGATCAAGTGCGAGATCGTTATAAACGCCGCTGGATTGTGGGCGCCACGCATCGCCGCAATGGTGGGAATCACCATCCCAACCACGCCCGTGGATCATCAACACATCGCGCTCAAGGCTGTGCCTGGGCATGAGTTCACGCACGAAACGCCCTGCTTGCGCGACCCCGATAATTTGGTCTACATGCGACAGGAGCAAGGCGGGCTGGTGATCGGCGGTTACGAACCCAGCCCGATTGCGCGTTGGATTGACGCTGTGCCGTGGGAACATGGCGGCACGACTTTGCCTTCCAATTTCGATCAATTTGAAATGCTGCTCGAAGGTGCGATCCGACGTTTGCCGTTTTTGGATCAGGCGGGCATCATCACGCTGGTCAATCATCCTGGCGCGTACACTCCCGACTGTCAGCCCATGCTTGGACCGATGGCTGGCGCGCGCGGATTCTGGATGGCGGCGGGTATGTCGCTCAACGGCTACGGCGGCGCGGGCGGCATTGGAAAACTGATTGCCGAGTGGATCATCGGCGGCGAAATGCCGATGGACGTTTATGGCTTTAACCCCAACCGCTTCGGCAATTATTACAACGACCCAGTTTATGCGGCAGAGCGCACGAAAGAAAGCGTGAAATATTATTATCGCCTGCGCTTCCCGCACGACGAGCATGAGTTGGCGCGTCCGCATCGCACCAGCCCGATTCATTATCGTCTGCTGGAGCACGGCGCAGTCTTCGGTGAAAAATTTGGCTGGGAGCGTGTCAATTACTTCCAGCCTGGCAAGCCTTCACGCCGCATGGGTGAAGATCAACGCGATTGGGGCTGGAGCAAGCCGCCCTTCTTCGAACGCATGGGCGTGGAGCACAAATCCACTCGTGAGCGCGTCACTTTGTTTGACCTCACTTCATTTGGAAAAATCGAAGTCAGCGGCGCGGGCGCGTTGAAACTCATGCAACGGCTTTGCGACAGCAATGTGGATAAACCCGTTGGCAGCGCCATCTACACTCAATTCCTCAACAACAACGGCGGCATTCAATCTGACTTGACGATCACGCGCATGGCGGAAGATCGTTTCTGGGCGGTCACGGGTTCTGGCTTCATCGGCAACGACCTCGCGTGGATTCGTATGCACGTCGAAGAAAGCGACGGCGAAGTGACCGTCCGCGACATCACGCAGGAATATGCCTGTCTCGCTTTGTGGGGACCGAAGGCTCGATTGACTTTGGAGAAGATTACGCAGAACGATATTTCGAATGCCGCGCATCCCTACTTAACGACGAAGTTGATCCAGATCAATGGGGCTGGGGTTTACGCCCAGAGAGTCAGCTATGCAGGTGAGTTGGGCTGGGAACTTTACATCCCCAACAACCGCGCCACAATGGTCTTCGACATGCTGATGGAAGCAGGCAAGGAATTTGGAATTGAAGTCGGTGGGTACAAGGTCTTGGACTCGCTTCGTCTTGAAAAAGGATACCGCTATTTCACAACCGACATCACCGTCTCCGAGACTCCCTACGAAGGCGGACTTGGCTTCTGCGTTGACCTCAACAAAGGCGACTTTATCGGACGCGATGCGCTGGTCAAGCGCAAAGCGGAAGGCATCACCCGCAAACTCTGCACGTTGGTCTTGACCAGTAAAGATGACTTCACCCAAATCTACGGCGGCGAAGCCATCTACCACGAAGGCAAAGTGCTGACCCGTGTCCGCAGCGGCGGGTATGGATTCACGTTGAGCAAGAATATTCTGTATGCCTACCTGCCGATTGAATTAGCCAAACAAGGCAATCGCTTCACCGTTGACCTGATCGAAGGACGCCAGGAAGCGGAAGTGACTGCAACTGTGCTGTTCGACCCGAAAGGCGAAAGAGCGCGAGCGTGAAAAAAATCTTAAACACGACACTTGCGCCGCACTGCGTTTGTTGCAGTGCAGGTGAGGGCATAAAGGTCACGAAGGAAGTACAAATAAAAGGGTTTTCCCTTTGTGTACTTCGTGTCCTTTGTGTTTAATCTTTTATGGAAAAGAAAACAACCCTTCCCGCCTACATCGGCTTCGGCATGTTGACTCCCGTCTATATCATGGCGCTGGATAAACTGCCCAAGCATAACACTGGCGCAATCGTTCATCAGGTCAGCGAGTACGTTTACGATGACGCGGCGATTATCGCCTGCAATCTGCGCCAGTGGGGAATTCCCACTGGCATGATCGGCACATCGGTTGGCGATGATCTGCTTGGTCACTACGTTGCCGATACGTTGGATGGAATGGGCGTGCAAGGCAAAGTGCGTTTTACCAAAAAATACAAGACGCCGCTCGAAGTCAATGTTTCAGATAAAAGCGGAGCGCGCACGTATTTCTGGCAGCGCTCCCCTGAAATTTTATCCACGCTTGACACAGCAGATTTGTCCATGCTGAAAGGTGCGAAATTGATGTACGTGGATTGGTACGATGGCGACCACATCATCCGCGCGATGAATGAAGCCAGGCGGCATAATGTGCCTGTGTTTCTAAATCTTGAACATGGACACAACGACCCTGCGATCATGGAAAAATATGCCAGCCGCGCCACCATCTGTCAGGCAGTGACCGACGCCGCGCAGATTGGCAAAAAAGGCGCCATGCTTTCTGTCGCCAAGAAATTGCTCAAGGCTGGTATCAAGACCGCGATCATCACTATGGCAAGTCAAGGGTGCATGGTGGTTCAAGATGATGAAATTGTCCGCATCCATGCGCCGAAAGTCAAGGCGGTAGATGGTTCGGGCGCAGGCGCAACTTTTTCTTCGGGTTTTATTTATGCCTATCTCAAAAAATGGAGTTTGGAAGAATCTGTCCGCTTTGCGATTGCGGCGGCTTCCTTGAAGGTTACGCGTTCTGGTTTGAAAATGTTTCCCGTCAAAGAGATTAAAGAACTTGCGTCCAAATTGAGTGTGGATCGCATGGTCTATCGTGATAATCGTTTTGTTGAAATGGATAAATTTATTTCGCAGGCACAGCAAAGTCCGCTGATGAAGGAAAGCAAAAAATTCGCGGAGAAACTTTTGCCAAAAAAGAAAACAGAACGCAAGAAGATCAAGAGATCGTTGGTCGAATAAAATTTTATTGGAAGGATAAAAACTCATGTCATTTGCAACCTTACTTACCCAGGAACAAGTTGAACGCATTCACGAAGCCTCTTTGGAAATTCTCGAAGAGGTGGGTTTAAAGGTTCGTTACGAACCTGCGCGCGAATTATTCAAGCAGCACGGTTGTGTTGTTGAAGAGGAGCGTGTCAAGTTTCCGCGTGCGGTGATCGAGAAGTATCGCAAGATGTACCCGCCGTCGTTTACCTTTTACGCCCGCGACCCAAAATTTGATAAAACGATTCCGCAGGATAGCCCAGTCATTGTAACGGCGAGTTCTGCTCCAGATATTTTAGACCCTGTCACGGGTCGGGAAAGACGCGCTGAGTCGGGCGATATTGCCCGCATCGCGCATCTCATCAATGAATTGCCAGGCTATGATATTTTCTCCATTTCCACTTTGGCAGATGATGCGCCCGCGGATCAATTCACAATCTCGAGGCTGTATCCATCCATCAAGTATTGTCTCAAACCGATCCGCGTGACCACCACTGACCGCAAAGACACCGACAGCGTGATGAAGATGGCGTACATGGTCGCGGGCGGAGAGGCGGCGTACAAGGAGCATCCTTTCCTGACGCATCATTATTGCCCCGTTGTATCGCCGCTGACGATGGATAATCTTTCCACCGAAAATGTGATGTATTTTGCCAAAGAAGGCTTGCCCGTTTACCCGACCATCGTGCCCAACGCAGGGCTGACCTCGCCCATGTCTATGGCAGGGACTCTGGCGCAAGGCAACGCTGAATTTCTGGCCGCGGCAACTTTGATGCAGATGGCAAAGGAAGGCACGCCGCTGATCTACGCCACGCTCGCCACGGTGGCGGATATGCGCTCAGGCGCGTATACCTCTGGCGCAATTGAATGCGGCATGTTGCACATGGCTTTCGCGCAGATCGCCCGTTTTTATAACGTGCCGTGCGGCGGCTACATCGGCTTGACCAATGCCAAGATCAACGACGCGCAAGCGGGATACGAAACCGGCATGTCTGTCATGGGCGGCACGGTTGCGGGTATGGATATGTTCAATATCGGCGGCTTGATTGACGCCTTGAAAACTTTTGACTTTGCCAAAGCCGTGATTGATGATGAAGTGGCGCAGATGATGAAACGAGTCAAACGCGGAATCAATTTCAGCGACGACGAATTGGCGCTTGATCTAATTAAACAGACTGGTCCCGGCGGTTCGTTTATTGTCGCCAAGCACACGATCAAACGTATGAAGACCGAAGCCGTGATGACCAAATTGGCAGACCGCGACACGCGCACCGCCTGGGAAAAGAAAGGCGCAATGGATATTCATACGCGCGCCATGAATCGCGTGAAGGAGATTATGGTGAACAACACCGCGCCGTTGATCTCTCCTGAATTGGATGCGAAACTTCACGCTGAATTCAAGGGCATGGTGGCTGGTGAGTTAAAACCGATGGAATAGGTTTTACAAACTTTGGAAGTCTTTTTGAAAACACCGTTGGTTGGACGTGCCGGCGAATACTTCCGAAGTTTTAATTTAGATTGGAGATTTTATGCTGAAGCTTTTTAAACGCAAGGACGATATATTTCAAAGCTTGATAGAACAACAAGCATCTCTTACTTACGAAGCTTTGAGATTGCTGGTGAAATATCTGGAAACGCTTGATCCAGAAGTGGCTGAGGAACTTTCCCTCAAGGAAAAGGAGGCAGATGAAGTGCGCCGTATCCTGATCGATGAATTAAACCGCACCTTTGTCACGCCATTTGACCGGGAGGATATATTTTCCCTATCCCGCTCCATTGACGACGTGGTGGATTACGCAGATACCACTGTGATGGAGATGGTTATTCTCAAGGTGAAATCCACGCCATACATGTTGAGAATGGCAAGCTTGCTGAAAGATGCTGCATATGAAATCTGGCATGCAGTGCAACGTCTCCCGAAGCACCCAAAAGTTGCCATTGACCACGCACAACGCGCAAAGGCATTGGAAAATCGAGTCGAGGCAGTCTATCGCGAAGCGGTTGCAGATTTATTCAGCGGACCTGAAGATCTTCATCACGTTGTTGAGATGTTAAAAATGCGTGAGGTGTATCGTCATTTATCCAACGCGGCAGACCGCGGGGACGAAGCCGCAAATACGATTGCAGATATTGTCGTAAAGAAAACTTAACAAGGTGTTAATGTCTCCTGAACTGATCCTTGTTATTATTCTGGCTGTTGTGTTTGACTTTCTGAACGGGGTTCACGATTCCAGCAACATCGTGGCAACGATGATCGCCTCGCGCGCATTCACTCCACGTGCCGCGTTGGCGCTTACGGCAACCGCCGAATTTTCAGGTCCGTTTTTGTTTGGCGTGACGGTTGCCACCACGATTGGAGATGAAATTGCCCAGGCGAATGTTCTTAATCTGGATGTGATCGTTGCTTGCCTCTTTGGCGCGATCATGTGGAATCTCCTGACCTGGTTTTTGGGAATTCCCAGCAGTTCATCCCACGCATTGATCGGTGGGATGGTTGGCGCTGTGGTGACAGGTGCAGGCTTTGGAGCCCTCAAACTGCATGGGCTTCAGAAAGTATTGATCGCCCTGATTGCTTCACCACTGATTGGATTTGCTGTTGGATTTATGATTACACGCCTGATCTACTTTTTAGCGCGTAACGCGACTCCAGACGTGAATCGGTTTTTCAAAAAAGGACAGTTTGTCACCGCTTTAGGGATGGCATTCAGTCATGGAACGAATGATGCCCAAAAAACAATGGGCATCATCACGCTCAGTCTTGTGATTGGCGGATACCTCACCGAGTTTCGCGTGCCCTTCTGGGTGATCGGAATTAGCGCTGGCGCAATCGCGCTGGGTACTGCATTGGGCGGCTGGCGGCTGATCCGCACACTGGGTGGTAAGTTTTTTAAGATTCGTCCAGTGCATAGCTTTTCAACGCAATTGTCTTCTGGAATTGTGATACTTACCGCATCGGTATTTGGTTTGCCGGTCAGCACATCACAGGTTGTCAGTTCAGCGATTATTGGGGTGGGGTCTTCAGAGAGGTTTGGTAAAGTTCGCTGGAGTGTGGCGCAGGAAATTGTGACGGCATGGTTTATTACAATCCCAGCCAGCGCTTTGGTTTCAGCGTTTATTTATTGGTTGATTACAATTATGAGATAGTGATTGACCGTCCCACAAGTTGAATTGAGCGAATTCTGTGTGACGTTTTTAATTTGTTCAATAAATTCAAAGCAGGATGTTTGACTTTGAATATTGATGATGCTACAATATTAACGATTTATTAACAGACTGGAGGTGCTAAGCAAAAATATATTCGTTATTCTCTGTTCGTCTAATCAACCAAAAATCATAAAGGAGAGAGAAAAAATGCGTACTAAAAACTTTGCTTACTATTTGCTCGCCCTGCTCGTAATTGCTGCAACTTTGTTGTCTGCTTGTGGTGGCGGAGCTGTTGCCACCACAGCGCCTGTTGTCGAAGAGCCCGTTGTTGTTCCCGCCACTGAAGCCCCCGTCGTAGCTACCGATGCCCCCGTCGTTGACCCGATGGCCGCACTTTATGAAGCCGCTCAGGCTGAAGGCATGCTCACCACCATTGCCTTGCCGCATGACTGGTGTAATTACGAAGCGGTCTTTACTGGCTTCAAAGCCAAATATCCTGGCATTGAAGTGAATGAACTTAACCCCGGAGCTGGCTCCGGTGATGAGATCGAGGCGATAAAAGCCAACAAGAACAACCCAGGACCACAAGCCCCGGACGTGATTGATGTTGGTCTTGCGTTTGGTCCCACAGCCAAAGCTGATGGTCTCATCCAACCCTACAAGGTGTCGACTTGGGATGATATCCCTGATAGCGCCAAGGATGCTGAAGGCTACTGGTACGGCGACTACTACGGTGTGCTTGCGTTCGAAGTCAACACGGTTGAGGTGGCGAATCCTCCTGCTGAGTACGCTGACCTGCTCAAGCCCGAGTACAACGGGCAGGTTGCCCTTTCTGGAGATCCTCTTACCTCCAACAACGCAATCCTAACGGTATGGGCTGCCGGACTTTCAACCGGCGCCACTGGAGAGGAAGCCGCCCAAGCTGGTCTTGAATTCTTCAAGTCGCTGAACGAGTCTGGTAATTTCGTCCCGATTGATGGGAACTCCAAGAGTGTCGGAATCGGGGAAACCCCGGTCATGATCGACTGGAATTACAACTCGATGCTCAATAATGTGAATCTTGCCGGCAATCCTGAGATAGCGACTATCGTCCCGACTAAAGGCAACCTCGCCGGTGTGTACGTGCAAGCGATTAGCGCCTATGCGCCCCATCCCAATGCTGCTAAGTTGTGGATGGAATACCTGTACTCGGACGAAGGTCAGCTTGCTTGGGCCTCTGGCTTCTGCTACCCGATTAGATACAATGCCATGATGGCGGCCGGTACCGTTCCGGCAGATATGGCGGCGCAGTTGCCTAGCACTGAAGGGGCTTTCTTCCCGACGATCGACGAGATCAACGCTGCCAAGGCGATTATCACCGCTGGTTGGCCAACAGTGGTCGGTGTCACAGTCGAAGCGCCAGCGCCCTAATCTTCGATGAAGCCCAATTCTTCTACTAATTCTCAATCAGTAAATTCAACCGTGGGGGGCGCAAAGCGCCCCCCACGCATTCCCATAGGACACTGGCTTGGTGTACTTCCCTTCTTTGTGTTCTCCGGATTGTTCCTGATTGGTCCAACGTTAAATCTCGCCTACCGCAGTTTTGAAGGGTTAGATGGAGGGCTGACCCTCAATAATTATCGCCAGTTGGCAAGCGACACGGTGATGAATGCCTACGGAATGTCGATCAAAATTAGCCTCACAACCGCTATTCTTGGAGGCTTGATCGGGTTCCTCGTAGCATGGGTGGTCTCGATGGGAGGGCTTCCTCCTCGGTTTCGGTTGATTACCTCCACCTTCTCAGGGGTTGCTGCAAACTTTGCTGGCGTCCCCCTTGCGTCAGCCTTTGTCTTTACCTTGGGTCGTGTCGGACTTGTCACGGCGTTATTTAAGGCGTTTGGGATAAACCTCTATAAATCCGGATTTAGCCTATACTCTTTTTTGGGGCTGACCCTGGTCTATCTCTATTTTCAGATTCCATTGATGGTGCTCACTATTTTGCCTGCGCTTGATGGGCTCAAACGTGAATGGCGCGAGGCCGCCGAGAATCTTGGGGCTACCCAAATTCAATATTGGCGATATGTTGCGCTTCCAGTGCTGACACCCTCGATCCTGGGCACAATGATTTTACTCTTCGGTAACGCATTTGGCGCTCACGCCACTGCCTATGCTCTGACTGGTGGACTCTTTGATTTAGCCACCCTTCTCATTGGGCGACAGATATCAGGCGACGTTCTGCACAATCCCGGGCTCGGTTACGCAGTGGCGATGGGAATGGTGATCATTATGGCTTTCTCTATTCTCATTTACTCCGTCCTCCAGCGCCGCTCAGAAAGGTGGCTGAAATGACAACCTCTCCTGCTTCAGCCACAGTTACAGTTAAGCGTCCGGTCGTCAGGAATCGTTTGGTGTCCTGGTTGATATTTGGGGTCGTGAGTCTCTATTTTTTGATTCCGCTCGCGGCGACCTTCTACTGGTCATTGCGTGGGATGAAAGATGTCCTTGGTTTTGAGGCTTACCGAAAATTATTTGCTGATACCAACTTCTTGCCAGCCTTCAGTCAATCAATTGTCAATGCTGTTGCCACCATTTTCCTCAGCCTGCTCATTGTCGTTCCTACTGCTTATTGGGTCACATTGCGATTGCCTAAGCTGCGGCCTGTCGTCGAATTTATTACACTGCTGCCATTCGTAATTCCTGCGGTCGTATTGGTATTCGGGATTATCCGCCTTTATAGCGCCCCGCCACTGTTGTTTACTGCCACCTATAATAGTTCGCGGATTGTCCTCATCTTTGTGTATGTTTGCTTGTCGTTTCCCTATATGTTTCGCTCGGTTGATAACGGGCTGAGAGCGATAGATGTCCGGACACTTACTGAGGCAGCCCAAAGCTTAGGGGCGAACTGGGGTACCATCCTCTTCAGGGTAATTTTTCCAAATTTGCGTGTGGCTTTGCTCTCGGGGGCGTTGCTGACCTTTGCTATTGTAATCGGCGAATTAACGATTGCCCTTTATATGGCTCAGCATACTTTGGGACCCTATATGTCAGACCTGACCCGAAGCAAGGTGTATGAGCCGTCCGCGATGGCGATTGTAGCTTTTGCTATTACCTGGGCTGCTATGGGTATCATTGACTTTGTGGGGCGTGGTGCCACCAGACACGTACAAATGGTCGAAGCAGATTAAAGATTTAGCGGAGTATCTTGGATGTCTTATCTATCTATTTCACATGTAACAAAACAATTCGGCGATACAGTAGTGGTGGATGATTTCAACCTTGACATTGAAAAAGGAGAATTCGTTTCATTTCTAGGCCCTTCGGGTTGTGGGAAGACTACCACCTTGCGTATGGTGGCTGGTTTTGAGATTCCCACAGCAGGGAAGATTCTTCTGGATGGCGCGGATATTACAGACAAAGCTCCAAACCAGCGTAACGTAGGCATGATCTTCCAATCCTATGCATTGTTTCCGAACATGACCGTTGCGCAAAACATTGGCTTTGGGTTGAGTGTTCGCAAGGAGTCCAAGGAGATGGTTGCGCAACGCGTAGATGAAATGATCAGCCTGATTAACCTAGAGAAACATGCCTTAAAATATCCGTATCAACTTTCAGGCGGACAGCAGCAGCGTGTTTCTCTGGCTCGTGCGCTTGCCATACACCCGCAGGTGCTTTTGTTAGACGAACCGCTCTCTGCATTAGATGCAAAGATACGTGTCTCCCTACGCGCTGAGATTCGCGCCATTCAGAAAAAACTGGGTATCACCGCTATTTTTGTCACCCATGACCAAGAGGAGGCACTCTCCATCTCCGACCGCATTGTAGTCATGAACTCAGGTTTGATGGAACAGGTTGGCACGCCCTTTGAAATATATAACTTCCCGACCACTGTTTTTTCCGCTAATTTTGTGGGTTCATTAAACAATGCCTCCGCCGAAGTAGTTGACCCAGCCCTCAGCCTCATCTCCATTGACGGCGTGCAATTTGAATCTGCTGTGGATTTGAAGGAAAGAAAGAAAGGCGATAAAGTCCGCGTTGCCATTCGTCCCGAACGCTTAAGTTTTGCATCCGAACAGAAGAAAGCCAACGTAGTGGATTCAATTATTGAGAACATCACCTTTCTCGGTTCCGTTGTTCGTATCCGGGTAAAAATTGGGAATACAAAATTTAACATGGATACGTTTAATAACCCATTCCTGGATCTTCCAAAAATTGGCGCAGTAGAGCAAGTGACTTGTTCTCGTGAAGCCGTTTTGGTTTTGGACGAATAACCTTCCACTAATATTTTCTCGCATTGCAGGGGCGATCTGTTGTTGGACCGCCCTTGACTATTTTAAAAAGAGGAACAATGGCAAAGATCATTCTCATTCTTTCAGACGCACTGCGCTATGATGTTGCCGTTGCTAATATGGGGTTTCTTGGGCATCTTGTGGAATATAAACTTGCCAGTTTGTATAAAATTGCTGGGGAGTTGCCGAGTCTATCACGCCCAATGTATGAAACTATTCATACGGGTGTGCCGTCCAGTATGCATGGGATTGTGGCAAATACTATTGTGCGGCGTTCGATCATGCCAAATATTTTTCAATCTGTGGCAAATGCTGGCAAAGTCACTGCCGCCGCGGCGTATTTTTGGATTTCAGAATTGTACAACCGCGCGCCCTATGACCACATCGACGACAAGGAAGTGGATGACGAATCTTTATTCATTCAACATGGACGCTTTTATACGAAAGACGAATACCCCGATATTGAACTCTTTGCCAGCGCCGCGCACCTCATCCGCAAATTTTCCCCAGATTATCTTTTACTTCATCCAATGGGCATGGATTATTACGGCGAGACCTATGGTTCTGATTCAAAAGAATATCGCAACCACGCCACCCAACAGGATAAATGGCTGGCTCCGTTAATTCAAGAATGGATGGAGCGTGAATATACGATTATTGTCACAGGCGATCATGGCATTAACAAAGACGGCTCGCACGGCGGCACAACGCCTGACCAGCGCGAAGTTCCCTTGTTCACGATTCAGCCTAACGTTAAAGGAAGAGGCGATACGGGCGAGTCCGTTTCTCACTTGCAGATCGCGCCCACCGTCCTCCAGTTATTAAATGTCCCCATTCCTGAAACGATGAAACATCAGTCTTTACTGCTCGATTAATGCCTTCACCAACTCACGATTGAAATCTGGAATATCCGCCACAACCCGCCCCCAAACCTGATTGCCCTCACGAAAGGCAGCTTCATCCGCCCAGACAGCGCCCGCGTTGACGAGATCATCCCGAATGCCCGTTGACCCTGTGGCGCGCTGACCTTTTTTGATGATGCCCGCTGAAATGGCAATCGAGCCGCCGTGACAAATAATGCCGATCACTTTGTTGGCTTCGTCCATTTCCTTCACAAGATTTTTGACCACATCATACCTGCGAATTTTATCGGGAGCCCAGCCGCCAGGCAGAATCAACGCATAAAGCTCACTAGCTTTGAGCGATTCAATTGTGACATCTGGCGTGATGACCAGTCCGCTCTTACCTTTGACAGGTTTCAAATCCATGCCTGCTGATAAAACTTTTGCGCCCTCTTCTTGCAAACGCATTAATGGGACGTAATATTCCAAGTCTTCCACGCCTTCAGCGATCAGGGTGACGATGATTTTGTTTTGTAAACGCATTTTATTTTCTCCTTTTATTAATGATACCCATTCTCAAAGTGATTGTCACTTTACTTTATTCACCGATAATTTTCACCAGCACCCTTTTTTTTCTTTTCCCGTCGAACTCACCGTAAAAGATCTGCTCCCAGGTGCCGAAATCCAATTCACCATTTGTGACTGCTACGACTACCTCGCGTCCCATAATTTGACGTTTCATGTGTGCGTCTGCATTGTCTTCGCCTGTATCATTATGATGATATTGACTCACTGGTTCGTGCGGCGCAAGTTCTTCCAGCCACAATTCATAATCGTGATGCAAACCTGCTTCATCATCGTTGATAAAAACCGACGCTGTGATGTGCATGGCATTCACAAGACAAAGCCCTTCGTGGATTCCGCTTTCACGCAGACATGCTTCAACCTGTGACGTAATGTTCACAAATCCACGGCGGGTGGGGATATTAAACCAAAGTTCTTTACGAAATGATTTCATGGTTATTCTGCTTTTTCAACGACGATGGTCGCCTCTGTTAATAATGCGGCAATGGCTCCGATGGCGGCGAGTTGTGGCGCAATGAGCACGCCCACCACACTAAAGGTCATCGGAATTTCCATCAGTGTTTTGCCATCCTTATCTTTAATGATGACCTTGCGGATGTTTCCTTCGTGGATCAATTCTTTGATCTTGGAAAGCACTTTCTCGCCTTCCACTTTGAATTCTTCAGTTCGAAAATTTTCTGGCATGGTAGCCTCCATGATAGTTATACGTTTTTGCCCGTTGATGGGTTGCTGGTTTTCTTCGCCAGTTTAATTAACTCGGTCATAAAAAATGACCAACGTGCTTCCGTATTTTCTCTGTTCAGTTTCTTCCAGATGTTTTAATTCAATTTCCTGATATTCCGTCGGGTCAATTTGCACAATAACCGTTCCGTCATCTGTGAGCCAGCCAATATTTTCATCAGCCAGTTTCAATGCTTTTACCCACATCTCATGATATTGCGGCGGCGCGATATAAATATATTCAAACTGCCTGTCGGCTTGTGCGCTCAACATACTGAACGCATCGCCTTTGCGAATTTCAGACTGCTTGATAAAACCGCAATTTTCCACATTTTCTTTGATCGTTTCAACTGGCGCGCGGTTTAGATCCGAGAAGCGCACAAATGCCGCGCCGCGACTTAATGCTTCAATTCCAATTGCACCCGTGCCACCAAATAAATCCCACCATTTTGAATCGATCACATCACTGGCGAGGATGTTGAACAATGCCTCTTTCACGCGATCCATTACAGGGCGCGTGGTATCGCCAGGCACCGACTTTAATTTTTTTCCTCTTGCAGTTCCAGCAATTACACGCAGGCTCATTTTTCACCTTCAACTAGCGATTTCACACTTTTTGTAGCTGCCACTAAATTTCCATGCGGCGCAGTAATCGGCACGACACAGCCCGTGCCGAGGATAAAATGCTGCCCTTTTGTTTGACGGATGGCGTCCTCCGCTTCTTCCTTAACTTTGGCTTGTTCCTCAAAAACGAGAGTTTCCCGTCTCAAACCTCCGCACAGCGTTCCCTTGAAAAGGTTCTGCGCCTCAGACAGCGACGGATACGTATCGTGGTCATGCCAGTTAACAATCTGAAAATTGAACAAGCGAAGCAATGAAAAATATACATCTGTGCCGTGCAAGTGGAGCATGTTGCACCACAAATCTTGCGTTGCTTCGAGAACTTTTTGATCGTAAGGCAAGCCGAATGATTTATATTCGTTAAGTTCCAGTGTGCTTGCCTGCGCGTGTTGCACCGCATAAAAAATTCCGTCCACACCCAGTTCGCAGGCTGATTCGATAAATTTTGTCGTGGTTTTGGCGATGGTATCCAGTCCTTTCATGACCGCTTCAGGATATTCCCGCAGATGCGCGAGCAAGGTTTCATTGCCCGCCAAATATTTGGCCTGCGCCAGCGGATTAAATATGGTCTGGATCAAGGGAGTTTCAGGGTTGAGATTCTTCCGAATTAAACGCAGACAATATAACTGTCCGGCCAGGTGGGGGGAGGTTGGGTCAAGCGGCTTGAGTTTTTCCCAGTCTTCGGGCTTGTGGATCACTCGTTTCGTGTAGCGGCGCGAACCTTCCGCATCACCCATCCACTTATCTTCCACGCCCCAGTCTTTGACGGCATAGGAAGATGCCGGTGAGACTTTGACAATATCGAGGTCATAGGTGTTTTGAAAATGCAAAGTGGATGCCGCGAGGACTTCGGGGTTTTGGTCGTCAACCGGAAAATGCCGCCAGAACGCAATGGGTGTGCGGTCAGGTGTTTCTCCGCTGAGACAGGCTTGAATACGTTCACGATGTGTGGTCATGGGATTTTTTTGATCTCACAAAATACCGCGTTGCCGCGACGGATTTGCAGGATAACGGGCGCATCTTTGAATGTTTTGATGTCTTCATTTGCGCGGGTGTTGACCAGCACAAAATTGCCAGATTGAATATTACCAAACTCTGCGCGGTAATCACGAATGGTGATGTTTTTACTTGCGTAATACGCCGCAATATACGGTTCACGTTTGACGAAGAGCTGCGCGTCTGGTTCGTTGAATTGCTCGACGGCTTCCTTGTAGCAAGTCAGCCAGTACTCTGTTTCGTAGGTGCGGAAAGCTCCGCTTGTGCCGCCTGTGAATGAATTGTAATACGCATATTCATACGGATGCAGTTGGATTAAATTATAAATGCCGGGCGCAAGCATGATGAATACGATGGTTGCCATTGCCCAGCGTGTTTTGATGACTTCAAATAATTTCTCAAACGCAAAACCTGTAAAGATGAATATTGGCGGAAGCATAAAAAGGAAGTGGCGATATCCGTCGTACATGGGCGGTTTGCGGAGGATGACGTAGGCGAAGGGAATTAAAAACCAAAAGAGCAGTAAAAAATTCTCAGTAAACAGTGACCAGTTTTCGGCGCGGCGGGACTTGAATTTATCCAAAAAAGAAACGAGAACGCCAATCAAAAAAAGCGGCAGGACAGGCTCTGTGAGAGTCAATCCCAATAAAATAGGAAGATAGCGGCGCGGAAGTTCATCGGCGCGGTAGAGTTGACCATTAAATAATACCTGTAATTGCGTGGGGTTATCAGACATGAAGCCAAAGGCTTCGATAAACTTTTGAAGCGGATTTGTCCAAAGATATGGCCAGGCGATAAATGCGATCAAAACTGTGAGGGCGGCGTACATTGCAAGGCGCTTAATTGCCTCGGGGGTTTTTAATTTACCAAACGCGTAAATTGCCACGAGTACGCCAGCCAGCGGACCCAGCACACGAATGGATGTGGCAATTCCAAGAAAGAATGCGGCAAACCCTAAAGGTTTCCAAAAACCTTTAGGGTTTTTGGAAAAACT
>CAMCQT010000031.1 GCA_945877125.1 Candidatus Brevifilum fermentans
CATTCTTAACATATTTTACATCCGTTCTGTCCCTCACCCCTGCCCCTCTCCCAAAAATGGGAGAGGGGTTGAGCGTAATTTCAAGTCCTTCGTAAGCTGCGCGCGAATCAGGAAATAATTTTTGCGCGGCAGATTCTTGCGCGGCTACCAAATCATCAGCGTAGGCGGGGTCATGATGAAACAGAATCAGCTCACCCGTCTCGGCGGCTGCGGCAACTTCGCAAGCCATTGCCGCTGTCGAGTGTCCATATCCCTGCGTGGACGGGAATCCCGCAAGCTGTCCGCGGTAGTGTTGTTCGCTGTATTGCGCGTCGTGGATCAACACATCCGCATCGCGCGCGAATGCCACCAGTTTGCGATCCATGCCCACGTAGCCTTCGGTGTCTGTGGCATACACCACAGATTTGCCGCGCCAGGTAATGCGATAGATAAAAACCCCGCCCGGATGCGCGCACGATTTGTGGATGCGGACAACCAGCGCCTCGGGGCTTAACCCCAAGCCTGATTCCACCACCCGAACATTTTCCTCATCCCAAACAATCACCTGCGACTCGCGCACCGACTCAATGGTTTTCGCCGCCGACATATCCCGCAGGCTGAGCGGAAAAGTCTCCGCCGCCTGGTTGCGATCCAAAACATGCTTCAAAGTTTCAGGCGTGCCGCCCGGACCAAAAATGTGCAGGCGCGTGTTTGGAAAGTATGCAGGCGTGAAAAACGGAAAGCCCTGTGTGTGGTCGTGGTGCATGTGACTGAAAAGCAGCATCAAATCCAATCCGCGTTTCTCTTGCACAGCGCGTTTCGCCAACTCACGCCCCAGCGGAATAATGCCCGTGCCCGCATCCAAAATAAGCGTGCGCCCGCCCGCGCAGATTTCTACACAAGCAGTATTGCCGCCATATTTGACAGTCCCCGCACCGGGCGCGGGGTAACTTCCGCGCACACCCCAGAATTTGATTTTCAGTTCGTCGTTCATGGCAGTGCCTCCGTTTAGGTGACAGTCACTTCCGAAGTGACTGTCACCTGCAACTACAATCCTATTATCGCCGTTGCTTGTTTTTCTTCAAGGAAAGTTTTCGCACGCTTGCTGGGAAATATGTCACAGACAAGCTAGACCTCCGAGTTCTTTAAGAACTCGGAGGTCTTAAAGTGTCATGGCGGTATAATCTTGCACATGCTTCCTGACTTGCAGTTGAACGACCATTTGCGTTTGAGAAAGCCACATCCATGCGGCTCGTACGAATGGACGGTAATTCGCCTTGGCGCAGATATTGGACTGGAATGTAAAGGCTGTCAGCATCGCGTTCTGCTTACCCGCCGCGAGTTGGTGAAACGTATGAAAGCAAATCTAACAAAGCGCGAAGAAAATAAAGAAGAAATTAAATAATAGGTGACAGTCACTTGCGAAGTGACTGTCACCTTATGATTTAGGAGAGTAAAACATGGCAGTGTCCGCAAAAGAATCCAACCCGAAACCCAACCTGGGTTCGCTTCGTATTGGCTTATTCACAGATACGTATGCGCCGCAGATCAACGGCGTCTCCATTTCCTTGCAGTTGGTATCGGAGGGATTACAAAAAAGGGGGCATCAAGTCACAATTTTCGCGCCGAAGTTCCCCGGTTATAAAGACGACCAACCCGGCGTAGTGCGCCTGCCATCTTTGAAATATTTGAATGACCCGCCCATTTATGTGGCTGTGCTGGGCACGCCGCGCAGTACCTGGTCTTTGTCTCGCAAACATTTTGACGTGTTGCACGCGCACAGTCCACTGACCATGGGCTTCCTTGCATATTTAACCGCATCCACCAAAAACCTGCCGCTAATTTATACCTATCACACCTCCATCACAGATTACACCCATTATTTAAAAGTCATCGGCGGCACGGCGGTCATCCGTCACGCGGCGCGCTGGTTCAGCGCCACATCTACCAATTTAGGCGATCAAATTGTTGTGCCGTCGCCCAAATTCCATCGTCTGCTTTTGGAGCAAAAAGTTACCAAGCCAATTCAAGTGATTCCAAACGGAATTGATCTGAGCAATTTCAAGGCGGCGAAAAATCCCGGTAGTTTTAGAAACAGGCTCGGGTTAAAGTCAGATGCGCCGATCTTGTTATCCGTTGGACGGGTTGATCCAGAGAAGCATCTCGACTTTCTAATTGACGCTTTCGCGCGTATGGCGGATCACGTTCCCGAAACGCATCTTGTTTTTGCGGGAGATGGAAGCGCGCGTAAAAAATTGGAAGAACACGCTGCCGCCACAAATGTAAATGACCGCATCCATTTTCTTGGCATGGTCAACCGTACTGATTTACCCGATCTTTTACATGATGCAACCGTTTTTCTTTCTGCCTCCATAACTGAGACTCAAGGAATTGCTATGCTTGAAGCCACTGCGGCTGGATTGCCTGTGGTGGCAGTAGAAGATGATGCTTTTGAAGGAATGTTTGAAAATGGTGAGAATGGCTATCAATGTGCATTGGATGTAGATGCGTTTGCGAAGATATTGTCTGATCTTTTGAAAGACGAGAGTAAACTCGAAAGATTTGGAAGAAAATCCGTGGAATTGAGTAGGAAATTTTCAATTGAGGGGCAGGTTCAATCTTTGGAAGCGCTATATATCGAATCTGTTTTGCAACACTGGCGTGGCAAACATGGCGTCCGTGAAACGTGAATTTGCCCCAGTGAAATGGTGTTTGTAAATTAATCTCAATTCGGCATAACTTGCACCTGTACATGGGCATCTATTTACGAAATCTTTATCGCACCTGAACACCGAATTGTAATATTTTTATATCTTTTGCAAAAGGAACTATAATAACATTATGTTTACTCTGCTTGTGTTTCAATTTCTAAAATATCTGTATGTTGTAATTGGGGTTTTGTTAACTTTTTACGGAATTTCGGTGTTTATTAATATTATATATTTTACAGTTTGGCTCAAAGTCTCGGAATTTCGCAAGCCAATTGTTTCGACATGGCCGCAGGTAACGGTTATATTGCCTTTTTATAACGAAAGCGCAGTTGTTAGTCGCATTCTAGAGGCTGTCGCTGAATTGGATTACCCAAGAAACAAATTTCAAATAATGATATTAGATGACTCAACGGATAATACATCTCAAAAAATCGATGCTTTTATTTCTAATCTGATCTATAAGGACATTGATATTTATTTGCAACGTCGAACGGAACGAGATGATTATAAGACCGGCGCTTTACGAAAAAGTATGCGGTTTGTAAAAGGTGAATTTATTGCGGTTTTTGATGCTGATTTTATTCCCCCAATTGATTTTTTATTAAAAACAATTCCATATCTTTTAGAGGATGAAAAAATTGGATTTATTCAAACCCGATGGGGATTTATAAACCCCGAGCAGTCCGCTTTAACACTAATCCAAAGTTTTTCGTTTGATGCGCATTTCATTATAGAGAAACCTATTGAGCAAGAACTTGGGTTGTTCATTAACTATAACGGTTCCGCTGGGGTTTGGAGAAAAAATACCATACTGGATTGTGGTGGTTGGCCCCATAACGCCTTAAGTGAAGACCTTGAGATAAGTTTTCGCGCTCAAACTCGAGGATGGAAGGCATTGTATTTACCTGACGTCGTTGTGCCTAGCGAGTTGACTTCATCTCTGTATCTTCTGGGGATTCAACAGGAGCGATGGGCTTTTGGAGCATTACAAGTTTTTAGAAAATTGTGGAAGGATGTTCTTCTTACAAAAACAAGCATAAATCGTCGCTTCCATGCTTTTTCATTTTTGATGGTCTATTGTATATTTGTTTTGTTAGTAATCCAGCCAGTTATATTTTTAACTTTAAGACTTTTTTTCTTTCCTGTTCCTGAATGGTTTTTGGTAACACCTGTTTTTTTGATGACCGGCGTTAACTTGATTACTGTTCTCGCAACGTTTAAGAAAAAACGCGAAAATTGGTTTCCCCATGCGCTGTATCTCCCATTATATATTCTAGGTGTTTTTGGCTTTTCAATAAGAGTTGGCTGGGGTGCTCTTAAAGGCTTATTAGGAATGCCGCAAGAATTTATCCGAACGCCTAAAACAGGCGCACAAGATGGCTTTGGCGGTAAGCAAGAGTCTGTCATGCCTTCTTGGCAGAAATGGATAGGGTATGTTGTCGCTGAATTGTTAATTGCATTTTATTTGTTCTATGGCATCTTTTTTGCTTTGTTTCAGAAACTATGGCTATCTGGGGTATCTTTTTTTCTTTTTGGAATTGGCTATTTTATGGTCGCAATATGGACAATTGTTGAAGCGAGAAATGAAAAAAAAGGACAATAACTTATGCGTAAACAGAAACCAGAAAAAATACATGCCGAAGAAAAACAAAGTTCATCATTTTCGATTGAAGACCCAATTTATAGTTTTATAAGCAAAATGCCAATTCTTGTTGTCTGGGGAACGATATTGGCGATTAATATTGTAGTTTATATTGCGGTGGGTTTAATGGTAAATAAGATATACCCTTCTGCCAACCCGGAGATATATAAAATACAAAGAATCAATGATCCTGTTGAAATATTAAGTGGGGTTAATGTTTGGGTAATATTTGTACCAACACTTTGGGCTTACTATCGCTGGTTTCCTGAGAAAGTTTTAAAGAGTTTCATTAAAATAGAAGAAAGAGGAATTGTTTCACCTATTTCTTCTGTGCCGATATCCAAAGTTCTTCAGAGACGTCTTGCGTCAAAGTGGGTGTATATTATTGCTACAGTAGCTGCTATTATTTCTGTTTCTTACGCAATTTTTGTGCTTGCTCCCATGCAAGAGATTTCGTTTAAAGGAACAATAAATTTTTGGTATTACACATGGTGGACAAAACTTTTTTTTGTTATTCTTTACGCCCCCGCTAACTTTATATTTTTCGCCTATATTGTGCGTGCTTTAATAACTGTTGCAACGATAAATTCTTATTTTCAGCAACCTTCCATTATTCGCAATCTTTACCCAATGCATTCTGATAAATGTGGCGGTATGGGGGAAATAGGTTACCTTGCTAGCACAACGGTGTTGATTATTGTTTTGGTGCCAATATGGCTTGCCTTGTTCTCTCTTTATGCCATTTTGTCAAATGGCGATAGTATGATATTAACACTGGCGATTGTTTATATACTTTATTTAATTTTAGCGCCTCTAATTCTCACCTTTTTTTTGTGGCAGCCCCACAAAGCGATGGAACGATTTAAAATTCAGCAACTCGACGAAATTTCAAGTGAACTTTTGTGGATTAAGAATTCAATAACGGGAAAAATTACAAATATAATCCATAACCAGGAAATAAATAAGGAATTGGAGAGGTATAAACAATTATTGGAGTTGTATGAAAACTTGGAGAAGCAAATCCCGGTTTGGCCCATTTCCATACCTGCTCTTCGTAGTTTTAGTGCTTTCACCAGTTCCCCGGCAATTTTGGGCTTTTTGTCAAATATTTTATTGACTTCCCTAAAGACAGGTGGTTATTTAGATACTCTAAAGCCAAATCCCCTTTTAGATTTCCTTATAAAATTTTTCGTGTCATGATAAATTTTATAAAAAATGGAGATGGTCATCCTGTTATTTTGGTGCATGGAATTGGCGCCTCTATACATGCTTGGGATGATATCGAACCTGAACTTGTTCGTTTGGGCTATCAGGTTATTTCGATGGACCTGCCAGGACATGGTTTAAGTTTTAAACCTCAGAATTTCAACGAATATAATGTCGAATATTTTTATGCGATATTTGAAGAGTGGATTATTGAGTTGGGTTTATGTGAACCCATTATTTTTATTGGACACTCCATAGGTTCTTATTTTATCTTGCGATATGTGCTAAAACATACGCCAGAAGAGATTAAAGCATTGATTTTAATTGACCCATTAATATCTCTGGAACAATTTACTCCTATGATGAAATTTTTCTATCACCAAAAAATATTTTCGCCCTGGGTTTTGAATTGTATTTCTGTCTTTCCGCAAACGCTCTTTTATTCCGCATTATCTCTGACCAACACCTATTTCTTTATCTTTCATGGTAAGAAATTTGTGTTTCCCAAAAGCATACTAAAAATAATGTCCTATGATTATAAACGTGCCAATCCTGCGATATTTCTTTTGCCGTTTTCTGTAACGAGCATTGGTTCTCAATTGCATAATATAAATGTGCCAACTCTTATTCTTGGCGGCTCTCACGATCAGAATTTACGATCAGAGTTTTTCGGAAATATAGCCTCGTTTATTCCCAACTCAATCCTTCATGTGGTTGAAGGGAATCATAACCCTCAACATTCGAACCCGCTTGAGATAAATAAATTGCTGTTTGATTTTATCGGAGGCTTTACAGATTAAGTTTAGAGTTGAATAAATTTTGTCTGATGTACTGTCTACTATTATTATCGGGGAGTATAATTCTCAGCGATGCCCATTTTAGATTCTCATACCATCGAATTTTTCAGCCGCAGCCCCGAGCAAACGCGCCGTATTGGAATGCGACTCGGCAGTGAAATTAAAGCCGGCGACGTGATCTGTTTGCAAGGCGACCTTGGCGCAGGCAAAACAACTTTTGTGCAGGGTCTTGCGCAAGGCTGGGGGTCACAGGATTCTGTTTCAAGCCCAACTTTTATGATTGTCAATTTATATCGCCGCGCCAATGGTGGTCAACTTTTTCATCTGGATACCTACCGCCTTGAATCTGTGCCGGAAGCCGAAGAGCTTGATCTTGATTCCATGCTTGCCGAAGGCGCGCTCGTCATTGAATGGCCCGAGCGATTGGACGGTTTGATTCCCAAAGAACGGCTGTGGATCAACCTTGACCACATTCAGGAAGAACACCGCCAAATGCGATTCAACGCAAACGGCAAACGCTACGACGATTTGCTGAACAGCATTCGTCAATCCATGTTTGGAGGGGCTTAATGTTACTCGCCATTGATACATCCACTGCACAGGTCGGGTTGGCTTTGTACGACGGAAATCAAATCTTAAGCGAGATGACCTGGACGACGCGCCAGCATCACACGACAGAGTTAGCCCCGGCCATTGCCGGACTTTTGAATCGGTGCGGCGTTTCTATGGACATGGTCAGCGCTTTGGGCGTGGCGGTTGGCCCGGGTTCTTTCACAAGCCTGCGTGTTGGTTTATCTTTGGTCAAAGGTATTGCGCTTGCGCGCCACTTGCCTGTGATCGGAATTTCGACCATGGATATTATTGCGGCGGCACAGCCCGTGGGGACGCTTCCGCTGGCGGTGGTCATTCAGGCCGGGCGCAAGCGGATCGCTGTCGGCTGGTACCAATGCCTGGAAAGCAAGTGGCAGGCTCAGGGCGGGATAAAAGGTGCGACAGTTGATGAATTGGCAGACGGAATCGAGAGTCCGACCTATGTGGCAGGCGAATTATCAACGGATGATCGCAGCCGGCTGGGACGAAAACGTGTGAACATTCTGCTGGCCTCGCCCGTGCATTGCATTCGCCGTCCATCCATTCTTGCGGATCTGGCGTGGGCGCGCTGGCAAAAAAATGAAGTGGATGATGCCGCTTCGCTCGCGCCTGTTTATTTGCACGTTGAAGGAACGCCGATTATATGAGTGTCATCCTTCGCAAAATGACTTTGGATGATGTGCAGCAGGTGATCGCCATTGACCAAATATCTTTTAGCCTGCCGTGGCCTGTCAGTTCCTTTCGCTACGAGTTGACTGAGAACCTGGCTTCACGCTGCTGGGTCGCTGAATTGGATGGACGTGTGGCCGCCATGTTGGTGGCATGGCTAATCGTGGACGAAATTCATATTGCCACAATTGCCACGCATCCCGATTTTCGCAAGCAGGGCATTGGTGAAAAATTACTTTTGCATACGTTACAATCCGCAAAAGCAGATGGCGCGGTTTCTTCATTTTTGGAAGTTCGTGAAGGTAACGACGCAGCAATAATGATGTATCGTAAATTGGGTTATGTCGAAAGCGGGCGGCGCGCGGGTTATTACAAGGATAATGGCGAAGACGCGATCCTGATGAATTTGGAACCGTTGAATATTGAAGTTTGAAGATTCAGTGGAGGAATAGAATGAGCGCAGAGGAAGCTATTTTCCAAATTGCAGAAGAAGTTTCAACTTGTACAAAGTGCGTACTTCATGAATCGCGCAAGAAATCAGTGCCAGGTGACGGCCCTGCCGATGCGGAGATCATGTTCATCGGCGAAGGTCCGGGCTTTCATGAGAACGAGCAGGGGCATCCGTTTGTGGGCGCGTCGGGAAAGTTTTTAGACCAATTACTGGCGCAGGCGGGTGTGACGCGCGCCGATGTGTTTATTGCCAATGTAGTCAAATGCCGTCCGCCGGGGAACCGTGATCCGCTGCCTGATGAATTGGCTGTTTGCGACTCATATTTGGAAGCACAGATTCAGGCTATAAATCCAAGTATTATTGTGACGCTTGGGCGTTTTTCGATGAACAAGTTTTTTCCGGGAGCAAAAATCAGCACGGTGCATGGACAAATGCAAAAGGTCGGCGAGCGATTCGTCATTCCCATGTTCCACCCGGCGGCGGCGCTGCATCAAGCGGCGCTGAAGCCGTCCATTTTAGGCGATTTCGCAAAGCTGCCAGATCAATTAAATGCTGCGCGCGTTGCGCTGGGGAAACCCATCATTGTTCAAAAAGTTAAAAAGAAAGTGGAAGAAATTCCTGACGATAGTCCACAGCAATTGAATTTATTTTAATGAAACTCAGATTCAGATATGCCTGGGAAAAGGAGAAAAATGTCTACAAAAGAAATCCTTGTTAAGAAATTGAAAGATAAAACTGCAAAAATTGCGATTCTTGGATTGGGGTATGTGGGGCTGCCCCTGGCTGTTGTATTTGGCGAAGCCGGTTTTCAGGTAATCGGGGTTGACCCTGACAAGCGCAAGATCGACTCGCTGGCAGAGGGGAAGTCTTATATCCCTGATGTGAAGACCGAATCCGTTGCTAAATTAATGAAGAGCGGGCATTTCACAGCGACGACAGATTTTTCTGTGCTGAAAGAAATGGACGCTGTCAGTATTTGTGTGCCAACTCCGCTGCGTCAGACTGGCGACCCGGACATGTCCTTCATTATTTCAGCCACTGAACAACTGGCAAAATATATGCACAAAGGCATGGTGGTTGTTTTGGAATCGACCACATACCCGGGAACTACGCGTGAATTGCTTTTGCCAAAACTTGGCACTGAGCATAATCTTAACGTAGGCGAGGACTGGTTTCTAGCATTCTCCCCTGAACGCGTAGACCCAGGCCGCGAAGATTACACCACGATCAACACGCCTAAAGTTTTAGGTGGAATTACCGAGAGCTGCGGCGAAGTGGCAACTGCCTGGTATGAGGGCGCGATCAAGACCGTGCATCGTGTTTCCACTGCTGAGGCAGCGGAAATGTCCAAACTGCTTGAGAATACCTTCCGCATGATTAACATTGGTTTGGTTAATGAGTTAGCCATCATGTGCGAACGCCTTGGTGTGGATGTGTGGGAAGTGATCGATGCCGCCGCGAGTAAGCCGTTCGGCTTTATGAAATTCACCCCCGGGCCTGGTCTGGGCGGACATTGCATCCCGATTGATCCGCTATATCTCTCGTGGAAGATGAAGTCCTTCAATTACAATGCGCGTTTCATCGAGTTGGCGTCTGAGATCAACACGAACATGCCGCGTTACGTGGTGTCGAGAATTCTCGAAGCCATGAATGATCGTGGTATGCATCTCAAAGGCTCAAAGGTGCTCGTGCTTGGCGTGGCTTATAAGCCAGATATTGACGATGTGCGCGAATCCCCGGCGATGGATGTAATTGGACTTATGCGAAACAAGGGCGCAATTGTGGAATACCATGATCCGTATATTCCACATATCCATCACGAGTATGACGGCTGGCGAATGGACAGTGTTAAGGATATGATGAAGTCTGTTAAGGAAGCGGATGCGGTGATTATCGTTACCAATCATAAGGAATATGATTACAACGCGATCATAGAATCTGCAAAGTTTGTTTTTGACTCCCGCAATGCCACAGGCAAGGTTGGGAAGAATAGCGAAAAGGTCGAACGACTTTAGATGTCATTGCGAGGGCGTCCTCCTCGCAATGACATGGAAGGATAAATATGGCACATTATTTAGTAACTGGCGCGGCTGGTTTTATTGGTTCAAGAACTTCCACCATGCTGATCGAGCAGGGACATACCGTCGTTGGCATTGACAATATGAACGATGCGTACGATCCACGCATGAAGGAATATCGTCTGAAAAAACTTCAGGCGTTGAATGGGTTCGAGTTTGTCCGCGACGATATTTCAGACAAGGGCATTCTCCATCGTCAATCGGCGATCATGAATCGTCAATTTGATGGCGTGATCAATCTCGCGGCGCGCGCGGGTGTCCGTTTCAGCGTGGAAAACCCCTGGGTATTTTTAGAATCAAATGTCATGGGTACGTTGAACATGCTCGAAGTTTGCCGTCAGTTTGGATGCAAGAAATTCATCCTCGCGTCCACATCCAGTATTTACGGCGAGAATCCCGAATACCCGACGCCTGAAACGGCTTCAAGCAGTGAGCCGATGCAACCCTATGCCGCCAGCAAAAAAGGCGCCGAGGCGCTGGCGCATTCCTATCATCACCTGTTCGATATTGACGTGACCGTCGTGCGCTATTTCACGGTCTACGGACCCGCTGGCCGTCCCGACCTGGCCATCTTCCGCTTCGTCAAGTGGATCATGGAAGGCGAGCCGATCCGCATCAACGGCGACGGGAATCAATCGCGCGGCTTTACCTACGTGGATGACATTGCCCGCGGAACGATTGCCGCGCTCAAGCCGCTTGGCTACGAGGTCATCAACCTCGGCGGACATGAGGTGGTTTCGATCAACGGTCTTGTTGAGTTGGTTGAGGATTTGACTGGCAAAAAAGCCAATGTTCAATACGGTCCGCCCAATCTTGCAGACATGTTCATGAACCAAGCCAACGTGACCAAAGCCCGCGAAATGCTCGGCTGGAATCCACAGGTCAACTTGCGCGAGGGGATTGGCAACTTGATCGAATGGTACAAAGCAGAACGAAGTTGGGCGAAGGATATACTGACGCCGTAGGGCTAATCAACCGCAGATGAACACAGATAAAAAGGATTTTTTATCTGTGTTCATCTCTTTTATCTGTGGTGAATAAATAAACGCTCTGGCAGACATGCTGGAGCGTTTATAATTCCACCCATGTCCCTTCTCTCAAAATTCAAAGACGACCCGTTGCTCGGCAAGGTGATTCGCTCCAGCGGGGCATTGTTTAGCGGCAACACCATCAGCCTGGGGTTGAGTGTGGTGCAGAGCATCCTCGCCGCGCGTTTGCTTGGACCCGCTGGCTTTGGACTGGTCGCCATCATCACCAGTTACGCCACCACCGTGAACGGCTTTTTATCCTTCCGCATGAGTGAGTTGGTTGTGCGTTACGGCGGCGAGTATCTCGAAAAGGATGAAAAAGAAAAAACTGCCGCCTTGGTCAAGGCGGCGTCTTTAAGCGAAGCGACAGTTTCCTTGTTTGCATTTTTGGTCGTCGCGGCAACTGCCACGCTTGCTTCTCTGTATATTGCCAAGACTCCCAACACCGCCATGCTTTTCATTATTTACAGTCTCGGCTTGCTGGCGAACTTCAACACCGAAACATCCACGGGCGTTTTGCAGATGTTGGGGAAAATCAAATATCAAGGCGCGATCAATCTTGTCCAAAGTCTGCTCACGGCGGGATTAATAACCTTCGCGTTTTTCACAAAAGGGGATATTCAATTTGTTCTGTACGCCTATCTTGCGGGCAAAGTTGTTTTAGGATTTGGCATTTTCTCCACTGCGTTTTTTCAACTGACAAAAAAACTTGGAAGTGGTTGGTGGAATATGTCATTGCGAGGAGCGTACTTCGCGACGAAGCAATCTCGTTCTGAGGCGGGGATTGCTTCGGGCGAAAGGCAAGAGCGCCCTCGCAATGACGAAGGACGCAACGACATGGACTTCCGTGAACTCTTCAAATTTGCATTTAGCTCCAACCTCAGCGCAACCGCCATTCTTGTTTTTCGTGAAAGTGAAATTCTCTGGGTGGGATATTTTCTCACCAGTGAGGCGGCGGGATATTACAAAGCCGCGTATGCCATTGTCAGCTTGCTTTCGGTGCCAGCCAATCCGTTTATTCTCACAACTTATCCTGAGATCAATAAATTGGTCGTGCAGAAATCTTGGGCGCGTTTAAAGGATTTTCTCAAAAAGATCACAACCGTTGCCGCCGTGTATAACCTTGCACTTGCCGCCGTATTTGTCATCTTTGGCAAGTGGCTGCTCACCATTTATGGCGAGCCATACGCCGCCGCATATCCCGCGTTGATCGCGCTGCTGGTTGGCTTTACCTTCAATTACACTCTCTTTTGGAATCGTCCGCTGTTGCTTTCGCTTGGCTTGCCAGAGTTTCCGCTCAAAGCCACTGTCGTTGCGGGCGTTGCAAAACTTGCGCTGGCGTTTCCGCTTGTGCCGCGTTTCGGATACGTCGCCGAAGCCGCGCTTTTGTCGCTTTATTACATCACGTCGGTGGGCGCAATTGTGTGGCGCGGGGTGAAAGAGATAAGGGCAAAGGATGAATTATGAAGGATGAAGGATGAAGATTGCTGTTATTACTAATTCACGAATTCCGTCGTTAACTGCCAATTCGATTCAGGCGATGAAGGTGACTCAGGCTTTGATGCAACTGGGGCATGAGATTCGGATGTTTGCGCCCGCTGAAACTGAACCTGCGACTCCTGACTCTCTGCTGACTCATTACGGTCTGCGCATCGTGCCCGACCTCAAACTGATTCCATCCATTAGGCTGTTCAAACGCCTCGACTTTGTGGTTCTCGCCCAGAATGCCGCCGAGAAATTTGGCGCGGATTTAATCTACACATGGCTTCCGCAGTCTGCTGTGTTTGCCTTGATGCGCAAAGACCCTGTCGTACTTGAAATGCACGCGGATGTGGCTGGAAATGGCGCGTGGTGGCTGCGTCAATTTTGGAAGAGACCCGGACGCAAGTTGATGACGGTCACAGTCTCAGCGTTGAGAAAGGCTTTAGAACGCTCGACCAACCTCCAGTTTGCGGATGATGCGCTGCTCGTCGCGCCGAACGGCGTCGAGTTGGAAAAATATGACGGGTTGCCGAATCCAGCCGAAGCAAGACATCAACTTAATTTGCCTGAAGGGTTAACAGTTGGATTCACAGGTCACATCTACCCTGGGCGCGGCGCGGACTTGTTGTTTGAACTCGCGAAGCAAATGCCGCAGGTGAACTTTTTGTGGGTGGGCGGCACGCCTGAGTTGGTGGATTTTTGGCGCGGCAGGTTGACCGATGCCAAAATGACCAACGTGACGATGACGGGCTTCGTGAAGCATGAAGTTATTCCGCTCTATCAAGCCGCGTCAGATGTGCTGCTGATGCCGTACAGCCGCTCGATCTCAGCCAGCAGCGGACAGGACATCGCCGAGGTCATCAACCCGATGAAGATGTTCGAGTACATGGCTTCGGGGCGGGCAATTGTCTCGGCAGACCTGCCTTCGATCCGCGAGGTGTTGAATGAGGGGAATGCGGTGCTTGTGGAAGCGGGGGATTGGGAAGCGGTAATTGGGTATTGGAGATTGGCGATTGAGTCGCTGCTTGCGGATGAATCACGTAGGCAGGCGTTGGCGTCTCAGGCGCGCAGGGATGTGGCGCAGTTGACCTGGGTGAAAAGGGAGGAGAGGGTGATGAAGGTTATACAAGACAAAGACCTCCGAGTTCTTTCCCCTACGGGGACAATGTAAGAACTCGGAGGTCTGGGATGCAAAATGTTTGACGCGAAGTGTGCCGCACGCCCTACGGGGCAGTCCCGCAATGTCATCAGATGTATGCTTTATTAGCCACCTGCCCGCTTAGCGAGACTTATTTTTTGAAACGCTTGATACGATTTTGAATATCTGAGACAACACCTTTAATTTCTGAAAAATCATTGTCATCTACATATTTGGATAACTCGCTTAATAATGAAGGCATGTCAGGCTGGTAATAGTGAAGCAGGGTTGCAATATCATTTTCATAAATACCGACTCTGGCAAAATTACCCTGCCGATACAATGAGGGCAGAGCATACAATTTTAACAACAATAAACCTTCCACTGTTGCCAGCGGGATATTGCGGTCAAGAAATCTTTGTACCTTTGAATATTCTTTATGGACTTTCTTGAAAAGTGGATTTTGAGTAAGCAAAACATCAATTTGCAATTCGTTGTAATTGGCTCGAACAAAGTTTGAATCTTGTTCTAAAACTTTGAGTTCAGGTAACTTCTCCAGCGATGATAAAGCCATGAGTAAGTCTAAATCTTGAGTGTTTCGTCCTTCAACATAATGAAGGATGGCAATTCCCCCGACGAGAACGTAATCAATCTTGCGCTGCTCTAAAACAGTGAAAAAATCTTGAACAGACTGGATTAAAGAATCAGAATTCATCGTGCCACCTAGCCAATTTTTGACATTGAATACAACGGCATTGCGAATAACATTTCCGATTTGAACGCTACTCTGAATAGTCATTGTGAATTTCCTAAAGCAAGTGTAGCATAAAACTGGCACTGTTTTGGGGAGAGGCAAAACATCAACTTAATTTGCCTGAAGGGCTAACGGTTGGATTCACAGGTCACATCTACCCGGGCGCGGCGCGGATTTGTTGTTTGAACTCGCGAAGCAAATGCCACAGGTGAACTTTTTGTGGGTGGGCGGCACGCCTGATTTGGTGGATTTTTGGCGCGGTAAATTGACCGATGCCAAAATGACCAACGTGACGATGACGGGGTTTGTGAAGCACGAGATCATCCCGCTCTATCAAGCCGCGTCAGATGTGCTGTTGATGCCGTACAGCCGTTCGATCTCTGCCAGCAGCGGACAGGACATCGCCGAGGTCATCAACCCGATGAAGATGTTCGAGTACATGGCTTCGGGGCGGGCGATTGTCTCGGCGGACTTGACCTCGATCCGCGAGGTGTTGAATGAGGGGAATGCGGTGTTTGTAGAAGCTGGGGATTGGGAAACGGTAATTGGGTATTGGAAATTGGAGATTGAGTCTTTGCTTGCAGATGAGCCGCGCAGGCGGGCGTTGGGGTCTCAGGCGCGCAGGGATGTAACGCAGTTGACTTGGGTGAAGAGGGAGGAGCGGGTGATGAAGGTTATGCAAAACAAAGACCTCCGAGTTCTTTCCCCTACGGGGACAATGTAAGAACTCGGAGGTCTGGGGCATAGTGATTTTGACATTCTACCTTACTCACTGTTATTAATTTCAAATTTGCTTGTCTTTCAATTGTTTGGTGGGGGTAGGGGCGGTAAAGGTTTACCTTCTGCTATTAATTTTCCATTATGCTCCTGAATTATTTTATCAAGATGCAAATTATCTAAACTTTCCTTGAATTTTTCTGCTGATTGTGCAGCCAAAGAATCGAGCTTTTGTCTAAGATCTTTTATTTCGTGTTCGTAATGGTCTGCCATTTCACGCAAACGTTTAGCGAGTTCGTGATAAGCCTCAGCCTCTTTTTTAGTTTCCGCAGTTTCTGCTTTTTTATCTGCTTCGGCTGCTCTTTTTAGTGCATCTTCAGCCTCTTGATGCTTTTTGTCTGAAGATGCGGTAAATATATTTTCAATTAGGTTGTCGATTAAAGGGATAAAAGCGTTAATGATTTTTTTCTCAATAACTGGCCAAATATGCTTAATAATCCATGGCCACAAACTCTTGACAAGCCATGTCGTAATCCGTTCCAAGAATTTTGAACTAATGTCTGCCATTTTTTACTCCTTTCGTACTCCAATTATTTTTTCCAAAAAAACTGCCATTTACCAATCGTTTCGCCTTTTTGCAATTTGTCAGCCATAACATAGGCGTCAATACAACCAACTATTGGAATGAGAAAGCCGATGACAAAAAGCCCAAGGAATAAAGTCAGAATTATTAAAGTAACACCTTTTGCTACTTGCCCAAGATAGATATGACCACCACCTCCGAAAAGCAATAAACTTAACAAGGCGGCAGAAAAGGGATTTTTATTCGGATTAGTAATACCATCTTTAGGCGGGTTCTTAGGTTTGGGGTCGGAGGGAAATTCAATTGTTGTGCCTTTATGTTTTTCCTTTAAATCCCCCCAATAATCCCTGTCGTATTTTGCTCTTTTTTCAAAGTCGCCAAGTACTTCAAAAGCCTCTTGAATATCTTGGAATCGTACCGTGGCGTCAGATGAATGATTATGGTCAGGATGATATTTTTTAGCCAATTTTTTATAGACCTCTTTAATAATTTCTTCGTCAGCGGTGCGAGTTACCTGCAAAACATCATAATAATTTTTCATAAATTGTTTCCTGGTGGAGTTTCAGAATTGGTTGAACTTTAATATTTTGCAACGGGTTGCCTAACTATGTTATATGCGGAAATAATTCTGTGTAAAATGCTTGTGAGGTTGGCTGACAGATACAAATCATATAACCACCTATAAGTTGGATTATATCCGCAATCCCTGATTTCACAATCGCCAATTCACCCTGCGTTCTTCATCACTTCGTGGTAAAAGTGGGGATATGAAGAACTTCAATCAACGTGATTTCATTTGGATTCTGCCGCTCTCGCTTGCGCTGGGAGCGGTTTTATCCGCTTTGCAGGCTGGCAATTGGCTGATCGGCTGGCTTGGTTTTTCTTTTCTCTTCCTTCTTACTTTTTCACTTCTCACTCTCTCCACAAAATGGGCTGGTGGCGGTCTCGATACGGGCGAGAAGAGCACTCGCCCTACTCGACCAGCGAGTAAAACTCTGGCGTGGATGGTCGCCCTCGCGTTTGCTTTGCGTTTTGCGGGCGGGGTTGCCACGTATCTTGTGTTACCTGTCAACGGCTTTGATGACGCTGACGACAAGGCGGGTTTTGTCTACACGGATGCGCATCGGCGTGATGAGCAGGCTTGGGAATTGGCGAGTTCGGATAGCATTATCGGCGGGTTCAATCAAAGCTATGCCTACGATCAATACGGCGGCTTGTTGACCATGAGCGCCTTCATTTATCGTTACCTCTCGCCCGATGCCCACCGTCCGCTGATGTTGGTCTTGGTTTCCGCGTTCATGGCGGCGCTGGGATTGCCGTTTTTGTTTAAGGCAGTGGGTCAACAGTGGGGAGATAAAGTGGCGGTCGCTTCGGGCTGGGTGTATGCGTTGTACTCTGAAAGTATTTTGCTGGGCGGTTCTGCCATGCGTGAGCCGTATTTGCTGGCGTTCAGCGCGTTTGCCTTGTGGGGCTTTGTCAACTCTGGAGTGCAGGGGCTGGCTCCTGCAAATTCCGACAGCAAGCTGTCGTACTCCAGAGTTTGGCTTGCGCTTGGCATCGTGGGGATGCTGTTTGTCTCGCCTGTGGTGGCGTTGATGACTTTGGTCATCTTTGCCGGGTGGATGTATTTCGGCAGCGAGCGCGGGCGCATCTCGTGGTGGATGGCGGCGATTCTTGTGGCTGTGTTTGTCGCTGGATTATTCATCCTTTCTTCGGCGTTGGATCGGCAGGGGAATTTGGGCGGCGGGACTCCGATTGGCGTGATCAATAATTTTGTGCGCGAGGCGGTCAAATGGGATGTGTATCAACTGGAGCGCGGTTCGGGCTGGGTGCAAAAACTATTTGATGAGATGCCCGAATGGCTGCGACTTCCGTTTGTGATGGTCTACGGTGTTTTACAGCCTGTCTTGCCAGCCGCGCTTGTCGAGCCGACAACTTTGATCTGGAAGATCATCGCCATCCTGCGGGCGCTGGGGTGGTATGCGCTGCTCCCAGTGTTGATTCTGTCCTTCGCGGCGGCACCAACTCAAGGCGTAGAAAAGACGCGCAGGGTTTTCCTCTGGTTGAGTTTCGCGGTCTGGGGCTGGATTCTGTTTGCCGCCCTGCGCGGCGGCGGCGACCAGTGGGATAATCCGCGCTACCGAACGATCTTGTTTTTGTGGCAGGCGATTCTGGCGGGGCAGGTGTGGGTTTGGTGGCGCGAGACGAAGAATGCGTGGCTGCCGCGTGTGGTGACGATGGAAGTTGTTTTTCTTTTGTTCTTTGGGCAATGGTATGCCAATCGATATTTTTCTTTTGGCGGGCAGTTGCCGTTTGCACAAATGGTGGCGGTCATCCTCGGACTGTGGGCTTTGATCCTCGGCGGTGGGTGGTGGCTCGACCAAAAGCGTCATATTGGATAGTGTATAATTCAGCGACTGAATTTTGAACAAGGAGATAATTAATATGCGTACTGCTTTAATCACTGGTATTACAGGACAGGACGGTTCATATCTTGCTGAACTGCTGTTGAAAAAGGGGTATCGTGTCGTTGGGGTTGCGCGTCGTTCGAGCACAGTGACCAGCGAACGTATTAAACATATTTTGGATGACATCACAGTTGTCCAGGGCGATTTGCAGGATCTGGGGTCTTTGCTTTCCTTGCTTGAGGAACACAAGCCAACTGAAGTGTATAACCTCGCCGCGCAGTCGTTTGTGCCTACTTCGTGGAATCAGCCTGCTTTGACGGGTGATGTGACAGCCATCGGCGTAACGCGCTTGCTGGAAGCTATTCGTTTTGTCGACCCGAAGATTCGTTTTTATCAGGCTTCTTCAAGTGAGATGTTTGGCAAGGTGATGGAAGTTCCGCAAAAAGAGTCCACGCCGTTTTATCCGCGTAGTCCGTATGGCGTGGCAAAAATGTACGGGCATTGGATCACGATCAATTACCGCGAGTCTTTTAATATATTTGCGACCTCGGGCATTTTATTCAATCACGAAAGTCCGCGGCGCGGGTTGGAATTTGTCACGCGCAAGATTACCGACGCCGTGGCGCGTATCAAACTTGGGATGGCAAAGGAACTGCGCCTGGGCAACCTCGAATCACAGCGTGACTGGGGCTTTGCAGGTGATTACGTGGAAGCCATGTGGCTAATGCTCCAGCAGGAACACCCCGATAATTTCGTGATCGGCACCGGCGAAACTCACGCCGTGCGCGAATTTTGCGAGATCGCTTTTTCACGCGTTGACCTGGATTATAAAGATTATGTCGTGCAGGATGAAAAATTCTACCGCCCCGCGGAAGTGGATTTGCTGATCTCAGACCCATCCAGAGCGCGCGCGATTTTGAAGTGGGAGCCTGCTGTTTCTTTCAATGAACTTGTGACCATGATGGTGGATTCGGATATGGCACGATTGAAAAAAGGGTAATTTTATTGTCCGAAGATTATGAATAGATTTTCGATTTTCCAGAAGCGAGATTATCCAACATGGACAGCGGATGCTGTGGCTTTGATGGGTCTGATCGTCTATTTTGTTCAGGCTGTCATTTTTGCCCATACCACGGTGTCTAATCTCGATGAAGGGGCATACCTGTTAAAAGGGTTTTTGTTCGCCACTGGAAAATATCATCCTTTTGACCCTGGTATTTCAACCAATAAAGCTCCCTTTGCTTTTTTGATCCCCGGCTATGTTCAACTTTTATTTGGAGCTGGGTTACGCACGGGGCGTTATCTGGCTGTATTTTTTGGGGTGATGGCAGTATTGGGCACCTGGGTTGCCGCTCGGCGTATCGGTGGAAAGTGGCTGGCGGCTGGATCTGTGTGGGTGCTTGCGTTCAGCCCTATGATCATCAAGTTTTATAGCGGGGGCGCCACTCAAAGCACGATCGCTTGTTTATTGGCATGGTCGCTTGCCCTCTCATTGGGTGAGAAACGTCCACTTTGGCAATTGATATTAAGCGGCTTTTTGGCGGGACTCATGATGCTGGTGCGCCAGAATATGATGCCTTTTTTGCCTCTTTTGGTTTTATATGCGTTTTGGCAGCACGGCTGGAAATCCATGGGTCTATTAATTTCCGGCTTGACTGTGGTGGTGGTGGTCCACGTTATCTATTGGCCGGAAATCCTCCAGTTATGGTATTGGGTGCCATTTATACAGCTCCCCGGACAGACTAGGTATTCAGGGGGCGGCGACGCTATCTGGACACCTACATTCTTATTTCACTCTCGCTTGCTGGCGGTATTTCAGGCGTTTCGCTTCCATTTTATAGCTTTGGTTGGCAGTATTGTTTCCCTGTTGCTTTTGCCTAAATTAAGTGGTTGGAAATCACGAGAAGATCTTCGCGTGGGTGTGTTCCTCTTTTTGTTGTTCTGGGGCTTGCTCTATATGCATGCCATGGCTTCCATTGGAGCGAATTATTGCGTTTTTTGTTTTACACCTTACATCGCATTTTTTAACATAGCGGGTATTTTATTCTTGGTGGTCTCGGTAAAATCCTGGAACTGGCGTCCATCTATTGTGGCGCAGATTCTGTTGATTGTTGGACTTCTTGTTGTTTTTGCAGGAGTGGGTTTTTCCGCTTTTGAAGATATTGGGACTCAACTTTTGAAACTGCCTGCGCCACGAATGCGCGACCTCCAAATTCTTCCAGGCTTTGTAACTTGGTGGGAAATATTATCAAACAAATTTCACGTAAACTACAATAACGCGATGCGCTATGCATCCACGGTTTTTGGTTTTTCGGTGGGTGTCTTGACCTTGTTGATCAGTTATATTATCTGGCGTCGTACCTGGCGCGATTCATCGGTAAAGTTTGCCATGTTTTTTGCCTCCATTGTTCTTATGTTGGAACTTGTTATATCTCCCATTCTGCATGGAAGCGCAGGGGCAAGGGACTGTACTTCCGATGTCATTTTGGCAAATGAGCAAATTGGGGAACATTTAAAAGGTATCATTCCCAAGGGAAGTGTGGTTTATTGGGCTGGTGGGCTTTCGGCTGCGCCGCTCCTTTATTTGCCCGAAGTGGAAATTTTCCCGGCACAGATGAATGGTGCATATTCTTTTGTTAGTAACGGCAATACCGCTGAATTATCCAGGTTTGGTTTTTGGAATGAGGAACTGGCTGCTGAATGGAAGGCATCCGCTGATTTCTTTATTATTGAAGATAGACGATATGGCGATTGGAAAGATTTTTTAAGTCCGGATCAGTTTGATGAATTTGCGCGTTCCCCAGTAGGAACGTCTTGTTTGGAAGATTCCACTTTGCGTATTTTTCGTAGGAAATAAATGAACCTATCACTAATAATCCCAGTCTTTAACGAGCAGGATAATCTGCCGCTTTTATTCGAAGCCATCTACAAAGTCATGACTTCCCTCAACCAATCGTGGGAAGTCATTTTAGTGGATGATGGCAGCCAGGATGACAGCTTGTCCGTGCTAAAAGAGTACGCGCAAAAAGATTCAAGGCACATTCGTGTCATCTCTTTCCGCCGTAATTTTGGACAAACCGCGGCCATTGCCGCTGGTTTGGATTACGCCCAGGGTGAGATCATTGTCCTGCTCGATGCCGACATGCAAAATGATCCCGCCGACATCCCCATGATGCTTTCCAAACTTGACGAAGGCTATGACCTTGTCAGCGGTTGGCGTAAAAGCCGAAAGGATAACGCGCTCACCCGCAATTTTCCTTCCATGATCGCAAATTGGATCATCTCGCAGGTGACAGGCGTACATTTGCATGATTACGGCTGTACCCTCAAAGCCTACCGTCGTGACGTGCTTGAGGGTTTTCGTCTGTATGGCGAAATGCACCGTTTTATTCCAGTCTACGCTAATTCTGTCGGGGCAAAAATTACAGAGATGCCGGTAAATCATTACCCCCGAAAGTTTGGAAAGACCAAATATGGACTGGAACGAACTGCCAAGGTTATCCTTGATCTTTTCACTGTGAAATTCCTTGTTTCCTATGCCTCAAAGCCGATCTACCTCTTTGGTGGTGCAGGCGGGTTTCTCATGGTTGTCAGCGCCATTATTATCTTTTATCTTTTTGTTCGCAGGCTTTTCTTTATGGTTGCCATAGCCAGCTCGCCTTTGTTGCAAATGAGCGCCATGTTCTTTATTCTTGGTTTTCAATCCATCCTGTTGGGATTGATCGCAGAGTTGCTTGTTCGCACCTATCACGAATCCCAGCGTAAACCAACTTATACTATTCGCAGCATAATCAATCTGGAGCAAGACCCCCGTGACTAAGTGGTTAAGTGAAAATCGTCAAAAAATCGCTCAATTTGCAGGGAGTCTTTTAGCCGTTGTTTTGTTGGTCGTTTTACTAAGAGAAGAAGGCACCGATGAGATTGCGTCTGCTCTGAAACGCGTTCCCATTGGATATTTTATTGCAGGTATTTTTGCTTTATTGATCTCTCGTTTGTTTGTTGTTGAGCGCTGGCATGTCTTGTTGCGCTCTGCGGGGGTTGATATTTCATTTTGGCGCACAGCCATGCTTACATTCACGGGACTTTTTTCGTCCAATTTTTTGCCGACCACTATTGGTGGAGATGTAGTTCGCCTGACGGGAGCCATGCAGTTAGGCTATGACCGCGCAATCTGTCTTGCGTCACTCGTCGCCGACCGTTTGATCGGCATGGCTGGCATGATTTTTACTCTCCCTTTTGGTTTAATTCCCGTCATGTCACTTGGTAGTAGCGGCGGGCTGCAAGCCATTAGCTTTTCTGCCTTGTTTCAAAAGGGTCTTGATTTTGTAAAGCGTACTCTTGGCATATTTGTCATCTGGCTTGGCAAGCCGCTGGCGTTGTTTATATCTTTTGTGTCTACGTTTGGAAATATGGCTTTTATTTTCCTGACGCTCTTTCTCCTTATAACCGGTATGGGACGCCACGTCTCATACTGGCTGGTTGCGGGTCTGTGGAGCCTGACCTATTTTGTTACTCTGGTTCCGGTCTCGGTCAATGGATATGGCGTTCAGGAACTTTCGCTTACATTTTTGCTTTCAAAGTTCGGGGGGCTAAATCATTCTGAAAGCCTCGCGATTGCCGTACTTATTCGTGTTTTATTTATCATTACAAGTCTGCCCGGCGCGTTCTTTTTGCCATCCATACTTGCGGCAATGAATAATGAAAAATCTCCCTCAATCGACTTGGATGCATCTCAATAAAAGAAGAAGAAAAAGATGAAGCCAATATCCCAAAAGGTCTTCTGGCAAACATTTATTGGGTCCAGTATTTTTTTGAGTATTTTTGCGACATATCAAACCTTGCAACGGGTTGCAGCGTTGGATATTATCCTCTGGCGTTCCAAATGGGTTTTTCTGCCGATTTTATTTACGCTGAATATTGCCGCAGGTATATTCGGGCTTTGGCGGTTGTCTCTCAAAGACGGCACGCATTGGACTGAAAAACTTGAATTTAATTCAACGGGTACTTTGGGCAAGCTGCTTGGCGTTATTCTGATTCTGTTTGGTTTTGCTCTGACATGGGGGATGCGGCTGTTCTTATTTAGCGGCATTCTTCCCCAACTAATGCCCATCTTCTGGGTTTTTCTTTGGGCAAGTCTGATCCAGACTCTCGGCTTAAAACTGATCACTGGATACAAATGGTATACACTATTTGCCCTCACCATCCTTGTACAGGGATTGATCTATCAAATATACGGACACTTAACCGTCGTTTCAGAATATCCATTTTCCATTGGCTACTCTGAAGCAAGCCGCCATTATTATGCATCCTTGTTTTTTGCCAGGTCTTTGTACGAATCACGGCTGCCCCTTCCATTTTTACACCCCACACGCTATTTTTTGATGTCGCTTCCCTTCCTGATTCAAGACTCGCCTCTTTGGTTTCACCGATTATGGCAGTCCCTCTTGTGGATCGGACTTACTGCCGCGTCATCCATCTTGTTGGCTCGCCGCTTATCTTTGAAAGGTTGGCTGTTTTTCGTTGTGGCGGCGTGGGCTTTCCTGTACTTTTTGCAGGGCGCCGTCTATTATCATCTTCATGTTTGCGTCATTCTTATTCTTGCCGGAGTGTCTGTGCGGCATCCCTGGCGGTCTTTATTAGTTGTAGTCATGGCTTCAATTTGGGCAGGGGTAAGCCGCGTGAATTGGTTTCCAGTGCCTGCCATGCTGGCAATTACCATCTATTTACTTGAGACTTCTTTTGCGGGAAAGGGATGGCGTTATTGGGTGACGCCTTTTGCCTGGGGCAGCTCAGGGCTGGTTGCCGCCGTTGTTTCCCAGTTTGTGTATATTAATATTTCAGGAAATGCAGATATCCGCACCTTTAGCTCCAGCTTCACGTCAGACTTGTTATGGAATCGCCTTCTTCCAAACGATATGTTCCCGTTGGGTATATTGCTGGGAATCGCGCTTGTCGCCGCTCCTCTGATCGTTGCAATAATCCAAATGGCACGCGGAAAATTTTCTCGTTTGCATCCTTTGCGCTGGGCTGCGCTTTTTGCCATGCTGTTGGTTCTCTTTCTCGGCGGAATAATTGTCAGCGTCAAAATTGGCGGCGGCGGAGATTTGCATAACATGGATGCATTCCTCGTCCTGCTGGCGCTCATGGCCACCGCATTTTTTGCCGAACACGTCGCCGGTGAGCACGAGCCGAACCCTGCCTGGGGGCAGATTCCCTGGCCGGTAATAGTGGCAGTTTTACTTGTCCCGCTCAGTTTCGCTCTTCCGCACATTGGATTCTTTTATCAATACGATCCCATCAAGGCAGAAAGCGATATCCAAAAATTGCAGTTGGCCGCCTCAGAAGCCGTAAATAAAGGGGGCGAAGTTCTGTTTGTGACAGAGCGTCAGCTATTAACTTTTGATATGCTAACCAATATTCCCTTAACCCCTGAGTACGAACAAGTTGAATTGATGGAAATGGCAATGTCTGGAAATCGCGAATATTTGGAACAGTATTATTCAGACCTTAATAACCATCGCTTCGCCGTCATTGTTGCCGAGAAACAAAAATTTATACAGCAGACAAAAAATGCTTTTGTTGAAGAGGATAACGCATGGGTGCGCTACGTGGGCGCTCCGTTGCTGTGTGCCTATAAACCTGTTGAATTTCTTTCTTCAACCAACGTGCAAATCTTTGTGCCTCGCCCGTCTCAACCATCCTGCAAGAATCCATTTTCGGAATGAAATTATTGTATGCGTATTCTCACACTGATCTATGAATTTCCACCCGTTGGCGGCGGCGGGGGCAGGGCTGCCTACGATATTTGCAAAGGTCTTGCCGCGCGCGGCCACGAAGTTACCGTTCTCACCGCGCACATGCAAGGTCTGCCTTTTGAAGAGTACAAAGATGGGATTCGCCTGGTGCGGATTTCATCCCTGCGGCGCGAAATGTTTGGCGCGAGCTTTATGACGATGTTGGCCTACGTTCTCGCCGGACTTTGGGCTGGTTCCCGTTTAATCGGCAGGGATCGCCCCGATATCATTCACGCCCACTTCGCTGTCCCAACTGGCGCACTGGCGTGGATGTTATCAATCCTTACAGGAATTCCCTACATCCTAACCGTGCATCTCGGCGATGTGCCCGGCGGTGTGCCGGAAAAAACAGGAAAATGGTTCCGCTGGGTTGAGCCGTTTACAGTTCCCATTTGGAAGCGTGCCAAAAAAATAATCGCGGTCAGCGAGCACACGCGCCAACTGGCATTAAAACATTACTCGGTGAATGTTGAAGTTGTTCCAAACGGCGCAGATGTAAAACATTTAGCGCCATCTGAAATAAAATTAAACACACCTCCGCGCCTGATCTTTGCCGGACGTTTTGTGCCGCAGAAAAATCCGTTTGCCATTATACAAGTCCTTTCCCAACTGAAAGACCTAAACTGGACTTGTTCCATGCTGGGCGATGGTCCGCTGTTTGAAGATGTAAAACACGAAATTGAAAAAGCAGGCATGAGCGAACGCTTTGACCTGCCCGGCTGGGTCACGCCTGATACCGTGCTGGAATACTTCGCAAAAAGCGATATTTTATTCATGCCCTCGCTTTCAGAAGGCTTGCCCGTTGTGGGCGTGCAGGCTTTGGCAACCGGCTTGGCGATTGTTGCCAGCAAGATCGGCGGATTTTTAGACCTGGTGGACAATGGAAAGAATGGCTACTTAATTGAGGTGCGGGATGTCTCTGCTTTTTCAAATAGTTTGCGCGAGATAATTTCTGATCCTAGTGTTCTGTTGCGGCTTCGTGAAGCAAGCGTTGAAAAATCACACCAATTTGATATTCAAAAAGTCGCGGAGCAATATCAAGCCATATTACAAGGTGTATTAAATGGGAATTAAAACGATTGCTTGATTCGACCTCTTGCATAAGTAAAAACAAAATGGAATTTTTTGAACCGCAGAGGCGCAGAGTTCACCGAGTTTAATAATTTCTCTGCGCTCTTCGCGCCTCTGCGGTAAATCTTAAGACTTTTGCAAGAAGTCTATTTAACAAGTTTTTGAAATACTCTTGTCTACCGTGAAATATTTGACTTCTTGCATAAGTAGCCACAGAGGACACAGAGAAAAACTTCTTAAAACTCTTTTTTTCTCTGTGTCCTCTGTGGCAAAATGGACTTTTGCAAGAGGTCTATTATTTTACTTGACATCAGATATTTTCTGTGTGAGAATTCAAAAACTGAATGCTCAACTTATGACAGAAATCAAACAGCACGAATACGACCTCTTAAACGAAATAGCCCAGGACTCCATGCTCACCCAGGCGAATTTGTCTGACCGCCTGGGAATTGCGGTTGGCAGTGTCAATTGGTACATCAAGCGGCTCATCACGCGCGGCTGGGTAAAGGTTTCTCATCTCGATAGAACCCGCTTGAAATATGATCTCACTCCCGACGGGATGGCGGTTTTTACACAGCGGGCATTATCATACGCCCGCGACTCGCTAAAAGTCTATGGCAATTACCGTCAAAAAGCAAAAGCTCTGGTGACAGAATTGAAGCAGGCAGGTATTCAACAGGTCTATCTGGATGGTGAAGATGAAGTGATCGATATTTTGCGCCTGACTTGTTTTGAAGCAGGTTTACAACTCAGCGATTCTCCTGTTGATTGTGTACTTGAAGTGAACGGCAACGAGTATCGTAGGAAAATGTAAAAGGAAAATATGACAAAGAATTTTGCAGTGATCGGCGTTGGCGGTTACATTGCCCCGCGCCATTTGAAAGCCATTCGTGACACAGGCAACCGCCTGGTCGCCGCAGTAGACCCAAAGGATTCTGTTGGGTTGCTTGACCAGTATTCCTATGATGTGAAGTTCTTTACTGAGATTGAACGCTTCGACCGTCATCTGGAAAAATTGCGACGCGGCACCGAAGAGAATCGGGTGCATTATGTGACGGTCTGTTCACCCAACTATCTGCATGATTCTCACATCCGCCTTGCGCTGCGGGCAGGTGCAGATGCCATCTGTGAAAAGCCATTGGTAATCAACCCCTGGAATTTTGATGCGCTCGAAGAATTGGAAGCGGAGACAAAACGCCGCGTCCACACCATTTTGCAATTGCGTGTCCACCCTGCGCTGATCGCTTTGCGCGAATCGCTTCAAAATTCAGGCGGTATGCACGACGTGGAACTGACCTACATCACCAGCCGCGGACCCTGGTATCAGGTTTCATGGAAGGGGCATGAGGATAAATCGGGCGGCGTGGCGACTAATATCGGCGTGCATTTTTTTGATCTGTTGTTGTGGCTGTTCGGCACCACAAGCGGAATCAAGGTCTATCATTCAGATGCAAACCGCATGTCTGGCTTCATTGAACTGGAACATGCGCGCGTGAAATGGTTCCTTTCGGTGGATAAAAACGATTTGCCAGATTCTGTAAAAGCTGGCGGCAAAACCACCTATCGCTCCATTACTGTGGATGGAAAAGAGATCGAGTTTTCAGAAGGCTTTACCGACTTGCACACCCGAGTCTATGAAGAAACTTTAGCAGGACGCGGATTTGGCATCAAGGATGCGCGCCCGTCTATTGAGTTGACTTATGCCATTCGCTCCGCCCAAATCTCACCGAAGGACGAGCTGGCTCATCCACTTTTAAAGTAGGTCACGTTTTCAACGTGACTCTAGCTATGGCAAGACCGTCACGCTGCAAGCGTGACCTACGGAGAAATTGTGACTGACTATTTTGTTCACGAATCTAGTTATGTGGATGAGGGCGCTGAGATCGGCGCAGGCACGAAGATTTGGCATTTTTGTCATGTGATGCCGCACGCACACATCGGCGAGCGCTGCAACATTGGGCAAAATGTGCTGGTCTCTTCGGGCGTGACGCTTGGAAATAATGTGAAGATCCAAAACAACGTTTCGCTTTACACAGGCGTCGTTGTTGAAGATGATGTCTTCCTCGGACCTTCGATGGTCTTCACCAATGTCATTAATCCGCGCAGTCATGTCAACCGCAAGGATGAGTATAAAACTACGCTGGTTCGCAAGGGTGCATCCATCGGGGCAAATGCCACCATCGTTTGCGGCACAACACTTGGTAAATATTGTTTTGTTGGCGCGGGCGCGGTGGTCACGAAGGACGTGCCAGATTACGCGCTCGTTTACGGTTCCCCTGCGCGCGTGCGCGGTTGGATGTGTCAGTGCGGCGAACAGTTGAAATTTGATGAGGATCGCGCAGTCTGCCAAAGCTGCGGCGATGCCTACAGAAAACAGGATCAAGCTATCAGTCCAGAAGGAGGCGTTTGATGATCCCATTGGTTGACCTTACGGCACAGTATCATTCCATCAAAAAAGAAATTGATGAGGCAGTCCTCTCCACTTTGGAATCAGGTCATTTTATTCTTGGACCCGCGGTTACAAAATTTGAGGAAAGCATCGCCTCGTATCTGGGCGTGGATTTTGGGGTGGGGCTTGCTTCGGGGACAGATGCCCTCGTCCTGGCATTGCGCGCGCTGAACATTGGCGCAGGCGATGAAGTGATCATCCCTGCTTACACATTTTTTGCTACCGCAGGCACCGTGATGTCTGTCGGCGCGAAGCCCATTTTTGTGGATGTTGACCCGCAGAGTTATCAAATTGATGTCAGCAAAATTGAAGAAGCAATTACGTCAAATACGAAGGCGATCATTCCTGTGCATTTGTATGGGCATCCTGCCGAGATGAATCCGATCCTTAAGATTGCAAGTGAGTATGGTCTAAAAGTGATTGAAGATAACGCGCAGGGATTCGGCGCGGAATATCTTGGCAAGAAAACTGGTTCGTTTGGCGACATTGGATGTTTGAGTTTCTTCCCCACCAAAAACCTCGGCGCATTTGGCGATGCGGGCATGGTGGTGACGAACGACCCCGCGCTTGCTGAACGAATGCGAATGTTGCGGACGCACGGCTGGAAGAAAAAATATTATTCTGAAGAAGTGGGTTATAACAGCCGCATTGACGCTTTGCAAGCTGCCATCCTGCAAGCCAAACTCCCATATCTTGATTCGTGGAATGAGAAACGCCGCGAACTGGCTCAGCGCTACAGCGAGAAACTTGGCTCAACTCTTGTCATTCCAATTGAGCGCGAGTGGGGCAGGCATGTCTATCACCTGTATATTGTCCGCTCTGCAAAGCGCGAGGAATTGCAGGCGTTCTTGAAACAAAAGGGAATCGCGGCGGAAGTGTACTATCCCCTGCCGCCGCACCTGGCAACGCCCTGTCGAAAGTTTGGCTACAAGGAAGGTGACTTCCCCCACGCTGAGTTAGCTGCCCTCGAGACCTTCGCGCTTCCGCTTTACCCCGAGTTGACCTTGTCCCAGCAGGATGAGGTGATCGCTGCGGTGCAGGCGTTTGTGAAGTGAAACATGAAAACTCAATGCCGCCTGAATTAACAGGGAATACAAAACGCGTCCCCGCGCCAGCCAATTTTATGGCGGATGCTTTCAAACTTGTCTCCGGTACGGTGATTGTTCAGGTTCTGTCTATTTTGGCTTCGCCGCTGATGACGCGCTTGTACAGTCCGGAGGCTTTTGGCTTGCTGGCGATTTTCACTTCTTTTTCTTCACTTTTCTCTGTAATTATTTGTTTGCGCTATGAACTAGCGATTGTGTTGCCTGAAACCGACGAGGAAGCCGCCAATTTATTTGCGCTCAGCATGGGAATTGCCACATTGATTAGCCTGTTCAGCGCGCCGATTTTCTGGCTTGCGGGTCCGACACTGGCGCAGTGGATGAATACGCCGGAACTCAGCCGTTATTTGTGGATGCTGCCGCCCGTGCTTTTGTTTGGCGGACTTAGCATGGGACATCCAGCTTTAAATTATTGGGCTACTCGCACACGGCGTTATAAGGAACTTTCGGTAACACGCGTGATTGGCGCGGTATTTTCCACTAGCACAAACCTCGGCATGGGATTTGCAGGGTTTACTTCTGCGGGTGTGTTAATTGGGGTGAATATCCTCGGCGCGATAATTTCTCCTCTTATTTTGGCTGGGCAGGTTTTGCGCGGGAATGGAAAATTATTTTTAAGCTCCATCAATTGGAATGCGATATTGGGTGGACTTAAAAAGTATAAAAATTTCCCCTTGTACAGTACATGGTCATCTTTGCTAAATACGCTGTCAGTTCAATTGCCGGTGTTTATGTTATCAATTTTTTTTTCTCCTGTAGTAGTAGGGCAATACGCGCTTGGCGTTCGCATTCTGCAACTGCCGATGGTTTTTGTCGGCTCTGCTATTGGACAGGTATTTTTTCAAAGGGCTTCAGCGGCTAAAAACAATGGGACTCTTACTGAGGTGGTTGAAAAAATATTCCTACAACTGATACTGCTTGCGGTTTTTCCTTTTTTACTTCTGGGATTTGTGGGCACTGAAATCTTTGAGGTAGTTTTTGGATCAAACTGGATAGATGCCGGTGTTTTTGCGCAGATCCTTGTTCCGTGGATGTTTTTTGTGTTTATTAGTTCGCCGATATCCACATTAAATTCAATTCTTGAACAGCAGCAGGCTGACTTGATATTTAACATCATGTTAATCGTAACTCGAGCTGGCGCGCTTTTTTGGGGCGGGATGCTTGGCAATATCGTGCTGACGTTAACATTATTCTCTGCATCTGGTGTAGCCTTGTGGGTTTTCTTTTTTCTTTTTCTTATTAAGCAGGCAGGCGTAAACCTTTGGGTAATTCTTAAGCAACTTGGGATGAAAATTTGGACTGCCGGATTGTTTTTATTGCCATTGGTGATTATTAAGTTTATTTTTTCTTGGGGAGCGTTGTTTACTCTAATAGCCAGTGTTGTTAGTTCGATTTTTTATTATCTGTATTTGTTCCATCACGATAGTCATGCAAAAGAAATACTATCTGACATTCCTTATTGGAGGTGATATGAAAAAAAAAATAATCTTAAATCTATGTGACCGTGGAAAATATTGGTTTTCCGCTTGCACTCCCTCTATCGAAGTATATGGGAAAGGATTTGCGTTTAATGGCAATATATTCTTAGAAAACCAATCTTTTGTAACGTGGTTATTAAAAATATTAACAGATTTTTCCGCTGAAAAGGATTTTGTCGAAAAACTAATACAAGTTCTTCAAGGTTTGAACGGGAATTTTGCATTGGTAGTCAAAACAGACAAAATTCTTTTTGCCGCTGTTGACCGCGTGCGCAGCATCCCCTTGTTCTATGGGGTGGACGGGAATAACGTTGTCATAAGCGATGATGCAAATTATGTCAGGGGGCAAAATGCAGATGCAGAACTGGACTCTTTGAGCGTTAAGGAATTCATGCTTACAGGTTATGTCACCGGACCAGATACGCTCTTCCGTCAGGTAAAACAGATGCAAGCCGGAGAATGTCTGTGGTATGTCTTTTTGGACAGCAACGCTGGGATCACAACCCATCGTTACTATCGTTGGATCCACGAGAATTATTTTAGCGGAACTAAAGATGATCTTTTTGAAGAAATGGATCGAATGCATGTGCGCTCATTTGAAAGATTGCTGGAATCCACGAAGGGACGAACGCTTGTTGTGCCTTTAAGCGGCGGATATGATTCCCGTCTAGTTGTTGCCATGCTAAAGCGACTAGGCAGAAAAAATGTTATTTGCTTTTCGTACGGAAAACCTGGCAATTGGGAATCGGAAATTAGTAAGCATATAGCCGATACATTGGGCTATCCTTGGTTCTTTGTCCCATACACCCGCAGAAAATGGCGTGAATGGTTTCGTAGTCAAGAAATTGCAGATTATCATCATTATAGCTCTGGACTAAATTCATTGGCTCATGTTCAGGATTGGCCCGCGCTGTGGAACTTAAAAAAGACTTTTCAGATACCGAACGACGCTATCATTGTTCCTGGTCATACAGGTGATTTTATTTCAGGAGGACACATACCTTTGAAATGGAAAGATGAGGAATCTCAAACGGGGCTTGACAAACTATTGAAATCCATCTGGGAAAAACATTACGTTAAATGGAAAGTGGAATCTCATGATCTGAACGATTTATTCAGACATAAAAACATCCTTGCCCTTGATGGATTACAGTGGAACAGCATGGTTGATATGGCTGGCGCGTTTGAATCTTGGGAATGGCAGGAACGACAGTCCAAGTTTATAGTTAATAGTGTGCGGGTTTATGAATTTTGGAATTACGACTGGCGTATGCCTATGTGGGATAATGACTTCATGGATTACTGGGCGAAAATTCCGCTTGAACACCGATTTGGGAAGTCGTTGTACGACCTGTTTGTAAAGAGACTTTTTGCCGAAATGAAGGTTGATTTTGAGCGAATTCAACATAATGATATAGGCAGATACATAAGTAACAGATACATAAGTAAAGGGATGGATTTATGTCTTGACCCTCGTTTGGGATGCTTTACTTTTGCCGATGCATTATTGTGCTATAGATTTTATTCTGCGATCTATCCGGCTAGAGGATTGGCTTCAATTACGAAACTGACGGAGATAAATACATTAGGCTGCTGGTCGATATTGGAGAGAATAAAAAAATGGACGTAAAAGTGAGTGTTAATCCGCCTTTCGGAGGATAAATGAAAAATCTAATAAACGAGTCCTTATATGTGTTTTTGCGATTGTTTGGCTCGACGATTTCGCCAGTCTTGTTAGGCTGGAGTACGTGGAAGGAAAATTCCCGCCTGATTTTGGATAACGTGCGTCTGCCAGTGATATGGCGGAACATGAAACGCTATCGCAGGTTTGTCGTTTACAATACGCCTGCAACGTTGCTTAACAACCTCTCGTCGCAGATACCGTCTTTTTTGCTTTCTTTCTTTTTCTCGACAACCATTGTAGGATATTATGCTTTCGGCAATCAATTGTTGCGGATGCCCATGAGTTTGGTTGGCGGCTCCATTGGACAGGCGTTTTATTCTTATGCCTCAACCGCGAAGCAAGAGGGGAATTTTGCTGAATTTGTCGAAAAAAATTTCCGCCAACTTATTGAATACAGTTTTTTTTTCATGCTGATTTTGTCTATCATTGGCAAGCCATTATGTATTGTGTTCTTTGGAGGCGAGTGGGCTGAGGCGGGGGGGTATATTCAAATCCTGAGCATATGGATGGTCTTCTGGTTTATTTCATCTCCGATGAGCCAGTTATATAGTGTTCTACAGAAGAACGAGCTGTTTCTAGGATTGAATTTAGTTATTCTCGTCACCCGTATTGCGTCCATTTGGCTTGGGGGAGTATTGGAAAGTCCGCGCCTTGCATTGCTCTTCTTCTCTATTTCAGGCGCTGTGGTGTATGGTTTTCTAGGAGCTTTTATTATTTTCTTCTCTGGCGTTCCTTGGCGCAGGATAGTACGAATTATTCTTGAAAACCTGTCCATATCCATACTTGCTGGAGGGATACTTTTTTCCTTTAAGCTAATCCATGTAGTAAGTTGGGCACAATTGATCATGACTGTGTTTTTTATCGGGATCTATTTTGCATATCGCTTTAAAGACGATGAAATTGTAAATCGTTTTTTGGCAAAAAGAATGTCTATTCATTAAAGAGGCTAACCCGTGAAAAATAAACTTGATTTTTCAAAACTTAAAAAAAATATAAAAAAATTTATTCAACTGGGATCTGTGCCTCTTGGGTTAAGCTTGTTAAATATAATTGTGCAGCGAAATTTTCAAATCAATGGAGATGTACGATGGATGGTTCATTATACATCTAGGGTTGCAGCTCCAAAAAAAATCATTATTGGAGAAAATGTATGGCGTTCATTTGCAGTTAGCGGAAGTTGTTATATACAGGGCATTAATGGCATTTATATTGGCGACCATACAATATTTGCTCCTGGCGTGAAAATCATCTCAGCCAATCATGTTTTTGGCGAGTCTAATAAATGGTATAGTGACGACCCTGTTCGGATCGGAAAACATTGTTGGTTGGGGGCGAACGCAGTCATCCTGCCTGGGGTTACATTAGGCGATAATTGTTTGGTTGGTGCAGGGGCAGTGGTTACGAAAAGTTTCCCGACCGGGAGCAAAATAGCAGGTGTCCCGGCCAAACTGATCGAATAATCTGCCGCAGACAAAGACAACACAAGCTCAAAAGGAACTATCTTTTTATGAAAAAAATACTAATCATGTGCAATGCCGACCCAAACACCAGTCCGCGTCCCAACCGCATGGCAAATTGGTTGAAGGATGAATATCAGGTCACAATTGTGGCGCGCCAGGAATTGCGCGTTGCAGGGCTTAAGAATTCTTTTGTCATCAAACCCGAAGGTTTATTTGGAACATTGGCAAAGGGGATAAATCTAATCTCAAGGTTAAAGGAACTTCTTCGACGTTTGGTGATGTTCACAAAAAAGGATTATGAAGGCATGATCTGGGCAAGTATAGGCAGCCCATCAGACCTGCTTCAACGTCTTGTCCGTGAGGATTTTGATTTGATCATCACACATGATTGCACCCTGCTGCCCCTGGCATTTTCCATCAAAGGTGACAGACCTGTAAAGGTGATGCTAGATGCCAGAGAGTATTATCCGCGCAATTTTGACGACCAATGGCTATGGCGTTTATTTATAAAACCCATCAATGAGTATCTATGTAAACATTATCTTTCCCGCTGCAATAAAACTATCACCGTAAGTGACGGGCTTGCCCGGGAATATCATCAGGAATATCAAATTTCCCCAGAGGTTATTATGAGCCTGCCGCCAACTCAGGAAATGCCTCTCACGCCAGTCCAGCCCGATAGAATCAGGATGATTCATCATGGGAATGTAACTCCATCTCGCAAAATTGAACGAATGGTTGAAATGATGGATTATCTTGACGAACGTTTTTCTCTAGATTTGATGCTTGTAGGCGACAGGATATATCTTCAAAAACTTCGCCGTATTGTAATGAGTAGAAAGAATGTGAAGATCATCCCACCGGTGCCAATGAAAGATATTGTGTCATTTATTAATCAGTATGATATTGGATTATTTTTAGTCCCGCCAAGTAATTTTAATCTGATGTATGCATTACCGAACAAACTGTTCGAGTTTATTCAAGCCCGCCTGGTGGTGGCAATTGGTCCAAGCATTGATATGAAGAAGATTGTAGAGAAATATGATTGTGGCATCGTGTCGCAGGATTTCTCTCCGCAATCACTCGCGCAGGAACTGAACAAACTCACGCCCGAGAAAATTATGGATTTAAAGCAGAAGTCACATCAAGCTGCAATGCAATTAAATGCCGAAATGAACGGGAAAAGAATCCATGAAATTATTAAAGACTTGGTAGGGAATAATATATAGCTATGCGTATCGCTTATGTCAGCCTCCATTGGCCGCGTACGCTTGTAAGTGGCGTTGGAAAGAAGATCAACCGTCAGATTAGTGCATGGATTGCCGCTGGACATGAAGTTCAGCTATTTATGCACAGCGTGCGCCGCGAAATAGATGCGCCCCTGGTATCGGGAGAATATTTTTTTTATCCTGAAGCCGGCAGATTGAAAGGGGAATGGGAACGCATATCTGCGGCGCGCCAATTGTTGGATGCTGTAAAGTTGTATGCGCCGGATGTGGTTTATCTTCGCTATGGGATGTATGTTTATCCGATACATCGTCTGGCATTGATTGCGCCGTTGATCGAAGAGATTACTACGAACGACCTGATCCAGCATGAAGGATTGGGAATGATCCAGAGTCTTTATAATCGTTTAACACGTGGAATTATCCTTCGCAGCACAAGCGGTTTGGTTTGCCTGTCGAATGAATTGGCACAATCCCCATTTAACACCGGTTTTCAAAAGCCAACCAGGGTGGTTGGCGATGGGATAGATTTAAATAATATTCAACCGCTCCCAGCGCCTAATAATATTCAACCGCAGTTGGCATTTATTGGTTCCCCAGGTTCCCTCTGGCAGGGTGTGGATAAATTGCCGTTCCTAGCCCAGGCTTTTCCTGATATGGGTATCCATGTTATCGGATATGATCGCATAGATGGTGTTAATTTATTGCCTGAAAACATGAAGTTGTATGGTTATCTAAAAACTGAAGAATACAAGAGGGTTTTGGCTGGAATGGATTGCGCAATTGGATCGCTTGGATTACATAGAATCAAGCTTAACGAGTCCTCGCCTTTGAAAACACGGGAATGTCTGGCTCTTGGTTTGCCAATGGTTTTGCCATATAAAGACACAGACCTGGATGATCTCGAGTGTGATTTTCTGTTGAAGATTCCCAACAAAGAAGATAACATTCAAATCCACGCGCAAACCATCCGTGAATTTGCTTATCAGATGCGTGGTCGCCGTGTGGATCGAGACCAAATATTAAGAATTGATCAGGCAGGCAAGGAACTTGATCGAATTCAATTCTTTTCGGAAATAGTGAACGCGGAGTAGGTTGATGAAACAGAAGACAGGCAGCTTGTTATTTTTTGCTTTTATTTCTTATGTAATGTTCCGATCTATTCAGGAATTTCAAAAGATTGCCTGGGATACAGGTATATGGTGGGGAAGATATTCCTTAAGCTGGGGCATTCTCTATGCTGTGTATATTCTTTTCTGCGTTTTTGTTGCCGTTCTTGCCGGACTTGCAATATGGCGTACTGAAAAAATCCAGCATCTTTTTACCGGAATAATTTTTGTTCGCGAACGATTCGGCATAATCCGTTGGCTTCTTTTCGCTCTCATTTTATTTTTTCCAGTCTGGTTCTTTCAATATACATCCTGGGGATTTGTATTTCAAAAACTTTACACCCGTATCTTTATCTGGATTATTACTATTTGTCTGCTAACCATCATTTCATCGCGCAACGACCAATTGGCGGGGTGGAGCGAATTTTTGGCGTCAATGATATTAACCGCCAGCGCATTCTCCATCGCGGCATCGCTAAAATATGTAAACAACTATCCATTTTCGCTTGGGTGGTCCGAGGGTAATCGCCTCTGGGATTATTCAGTCTTGTTTGGAAGAGATATATATATCTTCCCGCCAGACAGGAAAATTCCAGTGTTCCTCGATTTTGGACGCCGCCTCATAGGTGGTCTGCCGTTTATTTTCCCTGGCATTACTATTACGATTGCCCGCTTATGGGTTGGGCTCATTCAGATTATTCCATATCTACTACTCGGACTTGCCCTGTTCCGCTTTTCCGCCAAGAGCAAACTGTCCTGGTTACTCCTCATGCTTTGGACATTCCTTTTTCTTAAACAAGGTCCCATTCATCCGCCGCTCGTATTGGGCGCGGTTTTGGTCGCTTTGGCATGGCAAACTCCATTGTGGTACGCAATTCCATTGGTGGTCGGCGCCGGATATTTCGTAGAGTCCAGCCGATTTACATGGATATTTGCCCCCGGCATTTGGATATTCATGCTGGAGTTTTTGTCCGCCTCTTTTTCCAACCGCAAGCCTGTTTCTGCCATCTGGAAGCGTTCCCTCCTCTTGGGCATTTTTGGCATTTTCGGCGGATTTGTACTGCCAAATTTAATAGGCTCAGCAGGCAGGTTGATACCAGCTTCCATGCTAACAGCAGCTACCCCAGTTGCAACCGCAATTGCTCAAGCGCCACTGGTTGTCACAGCCACACCCGTTGTTGCAGCCACTGTCGGGAATTCCAACCCCACTTTTTTAGACTCTATTATTCGTGTAATTAAAGTCCAACCTCTTTTATGGTATCGCCTGCTGCCAAATTCAACCTACGGTAACGGCATTCTGTTTGCCCTCCTGCTTGCAATTACGCCATTATTAATAATTTTGATTTACCTTTCAGTAAAAAAACTTTGGCTACTAAGCAGATTGCAAAAACTTGCCCTAATTTTTCCATTATTTGCATTTCTCGTAGTAGGGCTGGTTGTCAGTGTCAAAATCGGCGGCGGCGGTGATTTGCACAATATGGATATGTTCCTGATCGGACTGCTTTTCACAGGCGCGCTCGCCTGGCAAAATGGCGGTCGTGACTGGTTGCAGAGCAGTCAGTCCATCCCTTCATTGATGAAGGTTGTGATTGTTATTTTGCTCGTAAATTCCTCCATTGCACCCCTGCTTGAGATGCGCTCCTTTAGCTTTGGCGAAGAGGCATTCCGCTTAACGACCCTTACCGACAGCGCCAGCGAATCTGACTTGGGAATGTTGCCCGTTCAGGAAGAGGTTGACTCTGCGCTTTATATCATTCAGTCTGAGGTGGATAAAGCCAAATTACAAGGCGAAGTTTTATTTATGGATCAGCGTCAACTGCTCACATTTGGCTATATTACAGGCGTTCCCCTTGTCCCTGATTACGAAAAGAAACTTTTGATGAATCAGGCATTAACCGGAGACCCCCGCTACTTTGACGGGTTTTATGCAGACCTGGCTGCACAGCGTTTTTCGTTAATTGTTACCGAGCCGCTGCATACACCTGTGCAGGATACCTCCTTCCAATTTGGCGAAGAGAACAATGCCTGGGTAAAATGGGTCTCGGGACCCGTATTATGTTACTACGAGCCTTTGACCACAATAAAAAATGTCAGGGTACAACTTCTTGTTCCCAGCAAAACCGTATCTGATTGCTCCCATCTACTTCCATAAGGAAATATATCTTGAAAATCCGTTACCTGCTCCTTCGCCTTGTTCGTCATTTTATGCCTGAAGGCATTGCTCGCTTTCTCCTAAAACAAAGGTGGATCATCCGCCCAGGACTGGAATCAAGCGACCCTCTTGCTGCCGTGGATCAATATATAAAAGCGCTGGTGCAATATGGGAAATCCATAAAAGACCAGCGGGTTTTAGTGTTTGGTTATGGTGGACGGTTTGCTGTTGGCGTTGAACTGCTCAAACAAGGCGCGTCTCATGTTGTATTATGCGATCATTTTGTGCTTCTAGATCAGGAACGCAATTTGGAATTATTACCGAAATATAGTGATTATCTTCAAGTGGTAAACGGCGAAGTACTGCCCCGCCCCGAGCAGATCACTCTTTTGCACGGCGATATTCGGGATGCCAAACTTCAGGCTCAAATTTCAACTGTTGACCTTGTGTTAAGTACGTCAGTCTACGAACATCTGGATGATGTGGACGGTATCACATCTGCCCTCGTAAATTTGACCACGCCGCAGGGTGTCCACCTGCATTTTGTTGATCTGCGCGATCATTATTTTAAGTTTCCATTTGAGATGCTTTCATATTCAGAATACGTGTGGAGGAATTTTCTTAACCCCACGAGTAACCTTAATCGCTTCCGTCTGACCAATTATCGGGAAGTATTCAACGCATATTTCCAAAAAGTAGATATTGTTGTTCTGGATCGACTGGAGAGTGACTTTCGGGTTGCGCGTTCGCGTATCCGCCCTGAATTTCTTACAGGTGATGAAGCCGAGGATTCTGTTGCTTTAATTTATATACTGGCTGAGGTTAAGAAGCGTTAATAATTGAACTTGTGCTGTACCGTCGCCCCTTGTTCAATGCTGCGAATTTAATAAAATACAATCGGCTGACAATTGGAGATATCCAAAATGCAACAAAGATTAACCAGTTTCATAATTCGAAACGAGGCACTGGTACCTGTATTTATTTTTTTTCTTTTTCTTGCAGTTACCATTCCCGGCGTGAACTGGGGTGTGCCCGCACTTTGGAATCCAGATGAATTGGTTTGGCGTGTGGATAGCGCTTTGCGGGGTGAGCTGATATTTGATGAGACAGAACCTGATTTTAATTATCCGTCGCTTCCAAAATATGTCATGTATGGCGTAGGCCGGGTTGTTTATGGGATGGGATACTCGCGTTCGATTTTCTTTATTTCTGCGCGTCTGGTTTCTGCTTTGCTTGGAGCGATAAGCGGAGTTCTTGTTTACTCCTTGGCGCGCACAATCGGCGCGAACGTGCTGACTTCGGCGCTGGCCGGTTTGCTTTATATTTCAAGCGGCATTGCGTCGGCAAATGCGCGTTTTGCACACAATGATCTTTACCTGCAATTCTTTTCCATCCTCTGTGTTTATTTTGCAATCAAGTATCAATTTACCAAAACAAAGTTGTGGATTTATGGTTCATTTTTTGCTGTGGGACTTGCCGCCTCCAGTAAATACACGGGCGGAAGCCTTCTGCTGTTGCCGTTATTTGTTCTGGTTGTGATGAATTGGGTTGACCTGCGAAAGAACTGGCTTCAATCATTTGTACTGTTGTTAATTGGCGGCATACTCAGCTTTGCAGGATATGTTGTTGGGACGCCCAAAGCCATATATTTTTGGGAGTATTTCAAAAATGTTATTCCTGCGCTCCAGCGATTTTCATTGTACGGGAAAAATTCTGGCGTCCCGATTGGGCTGTATGGTCAATGGGCGGTGTTTGAGCGTGCTGTAGGCATATTTGTCTATTATCTTTTTATCCTTTGTTTTATCTGGTTTGCAGTTAAATTAATATTATGGCGATTTGAAAAAACGAAACTTGATGAAAAGCAGGCGCAGGCAATCATCATTTTGGGCATGGCTATAATTATCTTCGACCTGCCGTTCCTTGTGTCGGTGAATTACGTTACGCGCTTTTTTATTCCGTTCGTGCCATTTCTGTCGATTCTTGGCGCGCTATTTGTGAACGAAATTATTGACCTGACAAAAAATAAGGGATGGAGTTTTGTGACGATAATTGTGACGGCCCTGCTTGTTGTGGGATTCTCTTATTCCACGTTGCGTTTGGTGAGTACGGCTTTGCTTTTTATCAACGATGCGCGCATACCTGCGAGTGAATATATTGCATCAATTCGTGGATACAAGAACACCATTGAGTACACTTTGTATCCGCCGATCGTGAACAAGAAACAATTTTACGGAGCGGCACGCAACTATCCAATTTATTTTTTGAAGTATCCCAACGAGGTGATGCCCACGGGGGGGAAGGTTAAATATAACCAGGGCGAGCAGGGATTGATCGAACGCGAAGTGGATTATCTGGTTATTGATACTTTTACATATTCAAGATTCAATAATGATTCCATTTGCAAAACAAACCCTGTGGAATGTGATTTCTTCAAGAGGCTGCTCGCTGGTGATGTGACCACATTTCGTTTGGTAAAGGAATTTACTTATTCCCTGCCTTCCTATTTGCCCAATGTTTCGGTGCTGACTGTAAATCCTGAGATACGAATTTACGAACGGGTTCGTTAAATAACTTAGAGACTGTTTAATAAGTCAAAAATCACCACAGATGAACACGGATAAAAAGGATTTAAACAGATTTAAGAACCTTGTTTTTAGAATTTTATCCAAAAATCTGTGTTCATCTGTGTTTATCTGTGGTTAAAAAATAGTTCTTAAACAGTCTCTTA
>CAMCQT010000032.1 GCA_945877125.1 Candidatus Brevifilum fermentans
ACGCCCGCTGAAATCCGCCTGGCTGAGTGGTTTGCCACCGCCATTGCTTTGGCTTTGGAAAACGGACGTCTCTACCGCAAGGCGCAAAAACGTCTTTCTGAAAGCAAGGCGCTGCATCAGGTCACGCTTGCCATTCTGCAAAAACTTGAACTGGATGAAGTGCTGCAAATTGTTTGTGATGAAGCCCAAAAGATGACCTATTCTTCCGGCAGTGCAATCTCGCTGATCGAAAGCGAAGACTGGCTGCGGGTGATGTATTGCGCGGGCGAGACCCCCGAAAAAAACGGACGTGTCGCGGTCAGTCAATCAAACATGGGGCTGGCAATTCATCGAACAGAGCCGCTGATTATTAATAACTTGCTTCAAGAGCAGGAAAATAATACCGATCTCAGTATGCCAGTCTCAATGCTGGCGCTTCCCCTGCGGGTACAGGATGCCACCCTTGGAATTCTTGCCGTATTCAAGGCAAAGGGATTTGATCAGGATGATGTGCGCCTGATGCGCATATTTGCCGGACAAGCCGCAGTAGCCGTTGATCACGCGCAGCTGACGCGTCAGGTACATGAGATGGCGATTCTGGAGGAGCGTCACCGCCTTTCACGTGAATTGCATGACTCGGTTAATCAACTGCTGTATGGCATTTCGTTATATACCGAAGCCGCCATGCGACAACTGGAGCAAGGTGATTCCGTGGCCGCACAGCGTCATTTGACGAACATTGGTGAATCAGCGCAGGAAGCGCTTAAAGAAATGCGCATGTTGATCTTTGAACTGCGTCCTTCAGCTCTGGCACAATTGGGCTTGCAAGCCTCGCTCAGCCAGCGCCTAAAAGCCGTGGAAGAACAATTGGGATTACATCCCTCGTTCAAATGGCGTGTGAATATTCCGCTCGATAGTCATATTGAAGAAGCCTTGTATGGAATTACCCAGGAGGCTCTTAATAACGTTGTCCGCCATTCCAAGGCTCACTCCATCACCGTCCATCTGGTGCAAAGCGGACAAACCCTGATTCTGAAAATTGAAGACGATGGCATAGGCTTCACCGCCGATCAGGTTTCAGAGAACAGCATGGGGTTGAAAACCATGCGCGAGCGTGCTGAAAGCCTGAACGCGCAGTTGAACATCGACAGTTCGCCCGAACGGGGAACCTGCATCATAGTAGAGGTAAAGTTATGAGTGAAATGATTCGAATATTAGTGGTGGATGACCACATCGTTGTCCGAAGAGGACTGATTGCCATGCTGGAAACCGAACCGGGGATGCAAATTATCGGCGAAGCGGGGAACGGCTCCGAAGCGGTGGAGCAGGCTCGCAAACTGGTTCCAGATGTCATCCTCATGGATTTGGTGATGCCGGTCATGGATGGCATCGAAGCTACGCGGCAAATAAAACAGGAAATGCCCTCTGTCAATATTTTAGTTCTGACCAGTTTCAGCACAAATGACAAAGTTATCCCCTCGCTCAATGCCGGAGCGATTGGCTATTTGCTCAAAGACTCAACTCCCGCCGATCTGGTGCGAGCCATTCATCAGGTTGCGTTGGGCGAGGGGGCGCTGCCAACGGCGGTCACGCGTCAGATTTTGGCTCAAATACAGGCTCCGCTTTCAACTCCCGAACAGCCTGCCGAAGAAGAATTGACCGAGCGTGAGACCGAAGTGCTCAAACTCATGGCGCATGGCTACAGCAACGCCGAAATTGCCCGCCTGATGGTGGTCAGCAACGCGACGGTTTACACACACGTCAGTCGCATCCTGTCCAAGCTGAATGTGTCCAGCCGCACCCAGGCAGCGCTTTACGCCCTCAAAAAAAAATTGGTCAGTCTGGACGAATCGTCCTAACACGACCTGAAACATCTCCTACACCAAAAGCCGCCCAGCGCGGCTTTTTTGTTTCCCTAAAATATCATCAATTTTATTGACTCGATTACCACTATTCTACCGATGTCTCTTTTTGCGCTCAGACCTATACTCCAACCAGTTTCAAATACAGCATTACGCTGGTTGAGGAGATGTAAACATGAAAAATGGACTGGTAAGTCAATGGATGACCTCCCCGGTTGTCGCGGTCTCGCCCAAAACTTTTATTGTCGACGCCAGGCGCATTATGAATGCCGAAAAAATTCGCGCATTGCCTGTTGTTAGCGATGAAAAAGTGGTGGGTATCGTCACCTGGCGCGGACTTTTGCGCACAGACCTATCTGCTGTGAATGGTGTGGCGTTGACAAAGGAAATTTCGATCAAAGAAAAACGTGTTGAAGACATCATGACGGTCAACCCAATTGGAACATTCCCCAATTCGTTGATGCCCAAAGCGGCCCGCGTGATGCTCGAAAACAAGATCACCGCCCTGCCGGTTTTCAACGACCAACGCGGCGCACTGGGCATTCTCACCACTTCGGACATTTTTCGCTTTATTCTCGCCGAACTGCCAGAGTTGAAGCGAACCCTGCACGTCAGCGATTACATGAGTGATGAAGTCGTCACCATTAACTCGGATACCAGTCTGCTCGAAGCCCAGCGGCTGATGGGGACAAAGCGTATTCGTGTTTTGCTCGTTATCGATGAAGAAAAACTTAGCGGGTTGGTAACACGCACCGATATGATGAAGATCGTTCCATCGCGTTTTGCCTTGCCCCACAGCCAGGAAGAATCCCTGACCGTTATGCTCCAATCGGTTGAAAAAGTCATGACCCGCCGACTGTTGACCGTCACTCCGGAACAACCTCTTCTGAAAGCTGCCGAACTGATGCTTGAGCACAAAATTCACAGTCTGCCCGTGGTTGGCGCAGAAGGCGAATTGCTGGGCATCATTACTGAAAGCGACTTGTTCAGAATGGTAGTACAAAAATTCTTATAAACGAGGGAACAGAATTATGTTAATTGCCAATCGCAAAATAGCCCCTCCCGATAGCGACCGTCGCTGGAAAATTGTCGATGCGACCATGCGCAAACAGGGATATTCTCCCACTGCATTGATCGAAGCCCTGCACACTGTTCAGGAAGCGTTTGGTCATGTCAGCGGTGAAGCCTTGGAGTTTGTCTCCGAGAGCTTGAATGTACCGCCTAGCAAAGTGTATGGTGTTGCCACCTTTTACAACTTGTTCAACATGGTTCCGTTGGGTGAGCACGTCTTTTCACTCTGCACTGGAACAGCCTGTTATGTGAAAGGCTCTGGCGAAGTGCTTGAGTTTATGAAAACAGAATATGGTTTGGAGCCGGGACAAACTACACTGGATGGCAGCCTGACCTTTATGGCGGCGCGCTGTGTCGGTGCCTGTGGATTGGCCCCAGTCATGATCTTGGATGGGGAAGTGGTCGGTAGATTAAGCCCCGACCAAATGAAAGAGAGAATTCGGGAGTGGATGAGCCATGACGAATGAAGAATTGCTCGAGATTGTAGAAAAAGAAGCTGAAAACACAGCCAAGTTTCGTCATCGGTTGGGCGTCTGCACTGGAACCGGCTGCATGTCTTCGCGCAGTGCGGCGATCGTTACAGAACTGCAAGCCGAAGTAAAAAAACGCGGACTCGAAAACGAGATCCAGGTCAAAAAAGTTGGATGCATGGGACTGTGCGCAGCCGGGCCAATTATTTCTGTTCAGCCTGAGAATATTTTCTATCGTGACATGACTCCCGAAGAAGCTGTTTCTGTTATCGACAGTTTGGACAGCGAGCCCTTGCACGAAAAAATGATCGACATCAGCGAACCTTTCTTCTATCGTCAGGAAAAGTATGCGTTGGAAAATGCCGGCGTGGTTGACCCAGAGCGGATCGAAGATTATATCGCCGCCGGCGGCTATGCTGCGCTGATTCGCGCCATCACCGAAATGACTCCGCTCGACGTGATTCAGGAAATCATCGCAAGCGGCCTACGCGGACGCGGCGGGGCGGGGTATCCCACCGGTTTGAAGTGGAGCACCGTTGCCAAAATTGAGAGTGATCTCAAATATATTGTCTGCAATGCAGATGAGGGCGACCCCGGCGCTTTTATGGATCGCTCGGTTTTGGAAAGCGACCCGCATCGCGTACTGGAAGGCATGGCAATTGCGGCCTTCGCCGTCGGCGCCAGCCAGGGCTATATTTATGTCCGCGCTGAATACCCGCTGGCGATTAAGCGTATGAAAGCGGCCATCAAGCAGGCTGAAAAAATGGGTCTGCTCGGACAGGATATTTGCGGGACGCCTTTCAACTTCAAGGTAGATGTCCGCTTGGGAGCAGGAGCATTCGTCTGCGGCGAAGAGACCGCGCTCCTTAATTCCATCGAAGGCAATCGCGGAATGCCGCGCCTGCGTCCGCCATATCCGGCTGAGGCTGGGTTATTTCAAAAGCCGACACTGGTAAATAACGTCGAAACCTTCGCCAATATTTCCGGCATCATCGGCGATGGCGGCAAGTGGTTCGCGCGCATCGGAACAGCCAAGAGCAAAGGCACCAAGGTTTTTGCGCTGACCGGCAAGATCAAAAACACCGGCTTGATCGAAGTGCCGATGGGCATCACCCTGCGCGAGATCGTTTACGACATCGGCGGCGGCATTCCTAACGGACGCAAATTCAAAGCCATTCAAACTGGCGGACCTTCGGGCGGTTGTATTCCGGCTGAACATCTCGACACGCCGGTTGATTACGAATCGCTCAAAGCGCTAGGCTCGATGATGGGTTCCGGCGGCATGATCGTAATCGACGACACCTCGAACATGATCGACATGGCGCGCTTCTTCATGGAATTCAGCATGGAAGAATCTTGCGGAAAATGCGCTCCATGTCGTGTAGGCACAGTTCAGCTTTACAACCTGTTGGGAAAATTCCAGCAAGGCGAAGCGACCGAAGCAGATTTGGCTACACTCGAAGAATTATGCGATCTGGTACGCAACACCAGCCTGTGCGGATTGGGGCAGGCAGCGCCCAACCCAATCGTGAGCACGCTGCGCTACTTCCGCAATGAATATTTGGAAAAAATGAAGCCTTCGGCGGCTGCCGCCAAGGAGGAAGCACGATGAGCGGAAACACTACAATCAAAACTTTTGTGATCGATGGCAACCCTGTCAGCGCGACAGAAAGCGAAACCATTCTGGATGTTGCCCGTCAGAACGGGGTGAACATCCCGACCCTGTGCAACATGTCAGGCTTGACCTCAACCGGTCAATGCCGTCTGTGCATGGTCGAAATCGCCGGCTCCAACCGTCTTACTCCATCCTGTGTGACCAAGCCCGAAGAAGGCATGGAAGTTGTCACCGAAAGTCCGCGCCTGCTCAAGTATCGCCAGATGATTTTGGAACTGCTCTTTTCAGAGCGGAATCATATTTGCGCGGTGTGTGTCACGAACGGCAACTGCGAACTTCAATCGATGGCGCAGCGTTTGGAAGTGGACCATGTCCGCTACGAATATCTGCATCCGAAATTCAAGGTGGATGGCTCTCATCCCAAGTTTGAGGTGGATCACAACCGCTGTATTTTATGCGGGCGCTGCGTGCGTGTGTGCGACGAGATCGAAGGCGCACACACCCGCGACCTGAGAAATCGCGGCATCCAAACTCTGGTCATCACCGATTTCGACGGACCGTGGGGCGAGTCAAAGAGTTGCACCAGTTGTGGAAAATGCGTCCATGTTTGTCCCACTGGCGCGCTGGCTGAAAAAGGCAAGTCTGTGGCCGAAATGGCCAAACGGCGTCAGTTTTTGCCATACCTGGTGATGCGCCGCAAAGGAGCGTCAAAATGAAAAAAAATAAAAAACTGCGTCTGGCAACCATCTGGTTGGATGGCTGTTCCGGCTGTCACATGTCTTTCCTCGATATTGATGAGCGTTTATTGCTTCTGGCTGAAAAAGTGGATATTGTTTTTAGTCCGCTGGTGGATGTTAAAGTCTTCCCCGAAGATGTGGATATTACTCTGGTCGAAGGTGCGCTGGGCACCGAAGAAGATCTGCACAAGCTGATGAAGATTCGTCCCCGAACTAAAATTCTTGTGGCTTTTGGTGATTGCGCCATCACGGCCAACATTCCGTCCATGCGTAACCCTTTTGGGGTGGAAGACACGCTCAACTACATTTATCTTGAAATGGGCGCAGACCGGCCGCAGATCCCAACCCAGGGTGTGCCGCCGCTCCTGCCGCGCGCTCAACCCCTGCACAACTACGTCAAAGTGGATGTTTTCATCCCCGGCTGTCCACCTTCTGCGGATACTATTTTCTTTGCCCTAAACGAACTCATCGAAGGGCGCACACCGCAACTATCGCAGATGACCCGCTTTGGAGCTTAGGAGTTCCCCATGTCCCAAAAAATCATGATCGAACAAGTTACCCGAATTGAAGGACACGCCAAAGTCTCCATCATTCTCAACGATGACGGCGCGGTTCAAGACGCACAGGTGCATGTCACCCAGGTGCGCGGATTTGAAAAGTTTGTCCAAGGCCGCCCATTTTACGAAATGCCATCTCTGACCGCCCGCACCTGCGGCATTTGTCCGGTCAGCCATTTGGTGGCTTCTTCCAAAGCCTGCGACCAAATTTTGGCGGTGCGTATCCCAACAACGGCCATTGCTCTGCGCCGCATTATCAACCTCGGGCAGATCATCCAATCACATGCCCTGAATTTTTTCTACCTGTCCTCGCCCGACTTACTGCTTGGGATGGATGGCGACCCCGCCAAGCGGAACATGTTTGGGATGCTCGATAAACACCCGCAGGTCGTCCGCGACGGAATCCGCTTGCGCCAGTTTGGTCAGCAGGTGATCGAGCGTCTGGCGAACAAACGCATTCACCCGTCGTGGATCGTCCCCGGCGGTGTAGCCAGCCCAATTGACGCCACCACCCGCGACCAGATCTTGAGCGAGATTCCCGAAGTGCTGGGTATCATTACCCGCACCCTCGACTGGTACAAAAAGAGTCTCAATGATTATCAGGAATATATCCGCACCTTTGCCAACTTCCCAAGCCTGTTTATGGGACTGGTGACAAAGGAAGGACGCCTCGAACATTATCACGGCAACCTGCGCGTAGTCACTGCCCGCGGCAGTGTGCTTGCCGATCAACTCGCCCCCGATGAATACGAATCATTTATTGGCGAAGCAGTTGAGCCTTACACCTATCTCAAGTCACCTTATTACAAACCGCTGGGCTATGACGACGGCATGTATCGTGTTGGCCCACTGGCACGCCTCAATGTGGCCAACGAGTGCGGCACGCCCCAGGCAGATCAGGAATTGGCTGAATTCCACTGTCTCGATAAAGGCGCGGTGCTGAGTTCCTTCCATTATCACTACGCCCGCTTGATCGAAATTTTGTATGGCATCGAACGCATTCAGCAACTGCTCAACGAGCCGGATATTCTCTCCGACAATGTCCGCGCCCACGCCGAAGTGAACAACTACGAAGGCATCGGCGTCAGCGAAGCTCCGCGCGGCACGCTCTTCCATCACTACAAAGTGAATGAAGACGGTATCATCCAATCTGCGAATTTGATTATTGCTTCGGGAAATAACAACCTAGCCATGAACAAAGGCGTTTTGCAAGCCGCCCGCTATTATGTCCGCCCTGAGAAGTTGACCGAAGGAATGCTCAACCGCGTGGAAGCCGTTATCCGCGCCTTCGACCCCTGCCTGGCCTGCTCCACCCACGCCGATGGTCACATGGCGATGCAGATCGAAATGTTGGACCCCGACGGCAAACTGATCGACACCCTGACGCGTGAATAAATTATCCATGCATTCAACCATCCGCTTGGGCGCAACTTGCTCAAGCGGATGGAATTATTCTGGCTGATGAAAACTCTTATTCTTGGTTATGGCAACACTCTGCGAAAAGACGATGGTCTGGGCGTTTACGCTGCCCTGACTCTTGCCGCGTTAACCTTTCCCGTCAACGTGGAGATTTGCACTTATCAACAACTTTCCCCTGAGCTATCTCCGATCCTTGCTCGGATGGATCATGCTATTTTTATTGATGCGGCGTTGGCTTCCAACGGAGAAAAACCTGGCACAATAAAAACTCGCGCCCTGCAACCGCGCACCAATCAGCCCGGCAGCATCACTCATCATTTTGACCCGGAAACCCTCTTGGCAATGGCAGGGACTCTTTACGGTCATGCGCCGCAGTCAACGCTTTTTAGCGTTACTGCGGCTAGCTTTGATTTGGAAGAGGGACTTTCGCCAGAAGTGACCGCCGCACTGCCAGTTTTGATTGAGAGTATAAAAGAATTCCTATTTCGGCTGCCTCAAACGGTAGCCACGTAATTAATGCTTTCCTCCTGTTTTTATCGCGGTCTAATGTGTATTGCAACCCTGCTCCAATGTTGACAGGCATCATTGCGGGGCCACTTGTTTCGGCTGGAAGGTAGAAGGCAAAAGGTTACTTTGTGACAATTGGTAAGGTGATTTTTGACCCGTGACTCAGCACTGTAGTTTTTGTATAGTTGTAGTGAGCAAGGAGTCCAGTTGGTAACTTATTCGTGACTCCGCTCGAAGAGATTTGTGAAAACTATAATGTGGATGCCCGTCCGATACGCGGACTCTTGCTTGCAGTTCGACCTGCCGCGCTGCGAGATCGCTTTCCGCAAGTTATTAATCCCGATCAAATGGTTGGAGTGATGAAATGAATGGAAATGATTTTATGGCTTGGGTTTTGCGCTCGCCGTTTCACGGCTTGTTGAGCAACGGCATGATGCTGATCTCGGTGACAGGGCGCAAGACAGGAAAGATTTACACAACCCCCGTGGGTTTTTATGAAGAAGGCGGTTATTTGTGGGTCATCACCAGCCGTGATAGAAGTTGGTGGCGCAACCTTCAAGGCGGTGCAGACGTGAAGTTATTGTTGAAGCGCAAACCCGTGAATGGATTCGCCGAGACCGAGCTGGATGAAAAAGCCGTTGAGTCTCGCATGTACGAATATGTTAAACATATACCGCAAGCCGCAAAGCCGATGGGTATCCACGTTGAAAATGGAACGGCGAGCGCAGAGGATATTGCACGCACGGCTAAAGATCGGTTGTTCGTTAGGATTAAATTATTGAATTAATGAGACAGCGTCGTTGAGATTTTTATGGGGCTGTGGCGAACAGGCATTTTAGATATGCCCCTTCTTCAAATCCAATTGGGTGGTCGAGCGCATGACCTGTGCGCTCGATTTCTATTAATCGGCGGCTTGATTCTCTGGCTGATTGGTGAATGGTGTCGAAGAAAGTTTCTGCATCGATACGGCTGGAACAGGATGCCTGCACCAGTGTTCCGCCGGAACGCAGAACGCCCAGCCCAAGGCGGGTCAGCTTTCGATAGGCAGATAATCCCGCTGCGATCTGACTCTGGTTTTGGGCAAACATGGGCGGGTCGATGATGACAAGGTCAAACAGCCGCTTTTGTGATTCCATGCGGGTAAGCACATCAAACGCATCGTCGGCGATGGTTTCATGGAGCGCAGATTTTACGGCAGGAATATGCTGGTTGTGCGCGAAGTTGTGAAATGCCGCCTGAATGGCTGGTGCGCTCAAATCCACGCTGATAATTTGTTTTGCTCCGCCGCGTGCAGCATAAACCGAAAATCCGCCGGTGTAGGCGAATACATTTAACACCGATTTCCCCTGGGATAATTTTTCAACACGCGCCCGATTTTCACGCTGGTCGAGGAAGAAGCCAGTCTTCTGTCCGTGGATTGGGTCACACTCAAAGGTGAGTCCATTTTCCTGAAACAGAATCAAGCCTTCGAGCGGCAGACCCGCGAGAGTCATTCCATCCTCAAGCCCGTATAAAAATCTGCTTTGTTTGTTTAATGAGCGGCTGAGTCTCAGCATCAGCCGTTGAGTTGGATTGGTCTGCGATAACGCGGAACAAAATTCCTTAAGGTGGGGAACCCATGCCGGGCTATAAATTTTTATGACCAATGTGTCTGCGTAGCGATCAACGATCAATCCGGGCAGTCCGTCATTTTCGCCGTGAACCAGTCGATACCCGTTTGTTGATTGATACGTGAGCGGTTCACGAAGTTGGTTGGCCGCGATTAATTTTGCCTTGAACCAATTTTCGTCAATCGTTGCAGGTTGGCGGTGTTGCAGAATACGAACGCGAATGGTGGATGTTGGGTCGTATAACCCGACTGCAAGGAAGCGGCGTTTGTTGTCGAAGATGACCGCAAGGTCGCCGGGCGCGCCTTCGTGGCTTTGCTCGGTAATTGCCTGATCGAATATCCAGGGATGCCCCTGGCGCAGGGCACGTTCCGCGGGCGCACTGACATGCAGTGCCATGCGCTTCGCGGCTGGGCTGGGAAGTTGGGATAAGAGTGGGTTGGAGTTTGTCATTGCATGAAAATTCTTGAGCCGAAGTATAACGCCTATTTCGGCGCGGATTAATTTGCGGGTCTCCTGAATTTTGCAAGATGCGCTAAAATAAAATTTGGAAACTATAACAATGACAACTTATTGCGATTACTGTAATACTCACCCCGAAGATACATTTAATAGAATATATCACGACACTCAATACGGATTTCCCCTGACCAGTGATGACGAACTTTTTGAGCGCCTTGTGTTGGAGATCAATCAGGCTGGGCTTTCGTGGATCACTATTTTGAAGAAGGCTGAGAATTTTCACAAAGCCTACAGCGGATTCAAAATAGAAAAAATTGCAAAATATACCGAAGATGACCGCGCCCGTTTACTGGCTGATGCGGGAATTATTCGCAATCGTTTGAAGGTCAACGCGGCGATTGTCAACGCGCAGAAAATACTTGAGTTGAAAAAGGAATTCGGCTCATTCAAAAACTGGCTGGACTTGAACGCGAAGCAGCACCATACAAAAGATGAGTGGACAAAGTTATTCAAGAAAACTTTTGTCTTTACTGGCGGCGAGATCGTGAATGAGTTTCTCATGTCTACGGGGTATTTGGCAGGAGCACATCAACCTGATTGTCCCGTTTATCAAGAGGTTGTGGACTTAAAACCTAAGTGGCTGGATAAATAATTTTCACAACATACATAAAAAAACACGCAGACTTTAGTCAGCGTGTTTTTTTGTTTTCCAATTACCAATTACTCGTAAGCCAGCGTATCCCTCACTGTCAACTTCGACGCCCGTCTTGCAGGTAGTGCGCTTGCTAGTGTGCCAAGCACGATGGTGAAAATCAGCCAGGCGATAACTCCGCTCGCGCCGTAGACCACAGGCATGGGCGCAGTCAGGATCGCCATTCCCACGCCATAGCACAACACATTTGTGATCGGCAGTGAGACAAGAATGCTGATCGCCCAACTGATAATGCCGATCACCATGCCTTCGACGATGACGATGGTTTGAATATCCAAATTGGATGCGCCGATGGCGCGCATCACGCCGATCTCACGCGTGCGTTCCAGCACGTTGATGCTCATCGTGCCCATCAATCCCAATCCGCCGACGACGGCGATCAGGCTTGCCATCACCAGCATAAAGTAGACGAGGATATCGGTTTGGGCTTTTTGAGCGTCGATAAACTCCACGCCCAATTGTGTCGAGCCGATCTGGATTCCGCGCTCTTCAAACGCCGCCTGAACCTGGTCATTGATTCGTCTTTGTGAGGTTGCGTCATGCTGTGAGGTGATGATTCGCAGCGAGTAAGCCATATCAGGCTCGCCAACCAGCACGCTGAGATATTCATAGTTGACATACAACAACGGCGGACTGACGTTTCCTGCGATGCTGTACGTGCCGACAATCAGCCAGTCCGATTCCTTGCCGTTCGTTTCGATGGTCAGCCAGTCGCCGACTTTCAGGTCTGGAAATATATTGAGCAGGTGATTGCCGATGACGATGGCATTCTCATCACCAGGCTCCAGCCAGCGACCCGTCATGATGATGGGATCAATCAAAATGGAGGAGGAAGGCGGCGCGACGAACAAAATTTGCGTGCCTGCCTCTTCATCGCCCATCTTGAGCGTGCCAGGGTATTCCAGCCAACCTTCCGCACTTTCCACGCCAGGGATGCTTTCGGCGATGTTTGCCACCTTGTCAAAGCGATAGCCATGATCGAAGGAAACGTTGATGTCTGCGAGGAAATATCCTTGAATGTCTTCCATCACCTTGTCAAAGGAAGCCCACAGATTGTAGACCGCGATGAAGACCGCGCCGCCCAGCACCAAAGTAAACAGCGTGATGCCCAGCCTTGTTTTGCGCCTGAATGTGTTGCGGAGTGAAATGCGGATCGGGCGCGGAATCAACACGGATTTCTGGTTGACCGAATCGTTTTTCGGTTTGGCGTTGCCGCCGATGCCATAGTCGCTGATTGCCTCGCGCACCGTTACTCGCACGCTGTTGTAGATTGGAAAGACAGCCGCAAGCAAAGGCACGACCAACGCAACAATCGCCTGCTGAACATACGTTGCTGAATATCCCTGATAGGGTGAGGCATAAAAGTTCAGCCATTCCGCCATGCCGCCGCCGATCGTTTGCGCCGCAATATTCCCCAGCGGAATCGCAATTAGCAACGCGCCCACACCAAACCCCAAAATCAAAATTATGTACATGCCCGCAATCTGCGCCGTGCCGCCGCCCACGGCTTTCATGATTCCAATTTGCCGAGTCTGCTGAGTCATCAAAGCGGTGATGGTATTGACGATCAGAAATCCGCTCAACAAAACGGTCAGGTAGCCAAGGATGCTGAGCACAAAGAAAACGCCTTGTGTAATGCTCCATGCAAAATGATGCCCTGGCTGATAGACATTCACAAAATAAACAGTCGCGCCTGCGCGTTCCATGCGGTCTGCAACCGCCTGCGCCACTTCGGTCACATGCTTCTGGTCGGTTGGATTTTCCGCCACGCTGACTGATAACTGACCATAATTTTCTGTGGAGCCGCCAAGCCATTCCAGCGTATCTGGCGTTATGTAGGCAAAGACGATCTGTGCAAGCCCATACGGAAAACCCGTCACTGCATGGGCATAGCCTGCCAGTTTTATTTCGCGCCGTCTGCCGCTGTCCAACTCAAGCACAATCGTATCGCCAGCTTTATAGCCAAGCGATAACGCGCTCGCGTCCAGGATGGTTTCTTTATCTCCATAAACAGGAATGGATGTTTCACCAGCCGCAGGCTTGAGCAAATTTAGCGTCTGCTCGTTTGGGTCTTCGACCGCCGTAAATTGAATATCCACGTACGTTCCATCGGCGCGGAGAATGCGCGCGCTCACAGTGCTTGCGCCTTCCACCGCGTTCACGCCCGCCACACTACGCGCCATTTTCACCATGTCATCATTCAGCGGCGCGGCGTACACCTCCGCCTCAGACGGGTTCGCCGAAAGGTAGTCGCCGTCCATGCTTTCGTTCATGTACAAGCCCAGGTTGCTGTTGAAGCCCACCGCAAACGTCCCGACCATGATCGTCATGATCGTCAGGAAGGTGCGCCCCTTATTGCTCCAAAAATCAGCCCAGACTTTTTTCCAACGCGAACTCATTTGGATTCTCCCCGACGGGATTGATTCTCGTCCTCGTGTTTATCTGCCATTTGACTTAACGCTGCGCGCGTCGCCTCGGACTGATTCAGCAATTCTTTGAGCTGGTCATACCCGATAGCCAGCACCTCAACCGCGCCGCCTTCCGAAGCGCGGATGGACGCCAGATGTTTCTTCTCGTGGAAAAATTCAATTTCGCCGAAGCACTTCCCAGCCCCAAGTTGAACCGCCACCACATCCGATTGATTCGCGCGCGGCAACACAACTTCCACTGTGCCTTTTGAGACCACATAAAATGTATCCGCATTTGTGCCTTCGGACAGAATCATCGTGCCTGCCTCAAAATGCTGAGTCTTTGCCGTGCGTGTCAATTGAAGCAGTTGCTCCGTTGTCAGTGTGGGCATGGCTTTCGCCACATACTCGTTGACAATTTCACCGTCCGCAATGAGCGCGGTGCGGTGCGCGCGTTTTGCCAGTGCGCTGTCATGCGTAACGATGATGATGGTCTTGCCCTTCGCCACTAAATCATTGAACAAAGTAAACACAGACTCGGCTGTCTTTGAATCGAGGTTGCCAGTCGGCTCATCCGCAATCACGACGGGCGGGTCATTGGCGAGGGCACGGGCAATCGCCACACGTTGCTGTTGTCCGCCTGAGATAGCGGTGGGAAGTTTGTGCGCCTGGTCTGCCAGTTCAACCAATTCCAGCAATTGCATGGCACGCTCATATCTCTCGCGCATGGGATAGGTTCGGCAGAAATCCATTGGCAGCATGATATTTTCGACCACCGAAATCATCGGCAGCAATTGAAAGAACTGAAACACCACGCCAAGATTCTTGCCGCGCCAGCGCGCCATTTTATTTTCACTGAGTTTATGTACCGCCGTGTTATTCACCCAAACTTCGCCATTCGAGGGAATGTCAATGCCAGTAATCATGTTCAGCAAAGTGGTTTTGCCGCTGCCCGACTTGCCAATGATACTGACAAACTCGCCTGCATTAATTTGCAAATCCACGCTGTTGAGCGCGTGAAAATCGCCGACTGCGGTTTTGTAATATTTGTTCACATCGCGCAAGTCAATCATCGGATGCTCGGCTGCGGTGTCGTTTGTTTTTTGAAAGAATGCCATGTTAATCTCTTGTATCCGTAGGTCACGCTTACAGCGTGACATCTATTATTTGACAAACCTGTCACGTTACAAACGTGACCTACTTTTTACTTCTCACTTTTTACTATTCACTTCTCACTTCACAAAATTTACAACAGCGGTCATACCCCAGCGCATGGCAGGGTCAATATCTGTTAAGAGGATGGTGACTTCGTAAACCACATCGCCCTGATTTTCTGAATAGTTCTGGCTGATGGAAAACACGTTGCCTTTTAATTCAACATTAGGTAATGCGTCCAATGTGACTGTAACGGGCTGACCCTCTTTGACATTGACCACATCAATCTCGGTTAGGTCGGTGGTTTTGACCAGCCACTGCGAATTATCCGCAATGGTGATAACGGGTTCACCCGAAGCGGCAAACTCACCAACTTTGAGATTCAGGTCTGTGATCACACCAGGGAACGGCGCGCGGACTTCGGCATTTGCCAGCGCGGCGCGAGTTCCAGCCGTATCTGCCGAGAAGGATGGGTCTTGCAGGGCGTCGTAATCCCGTTGGGCAAGGATCAGGCGCGAGTTGGCATTTTGCAAGGTGGATTCGAGTTCCAGCCATTGAATGGCTTTGCGGTAATCTGCCCAGGCATCATCCAGCGCTCGTTTGTAGATTTTCGCCGTTCCTGTCGTGACCACCTTGTTTTTTTTCTCGGCTTCGGTTAATTGCAAGCTTCGGTCATCAATGTTTTTGTACGGTTCGAAATCTGCACGTGCTTTGTCCAGATTGACCAGCATCGCTTTGACAGACTCGGAGGGTGTCATGCCGTCGAAGTCTGAAGGGACATCGAAATTATCAAGTTTGAATTGCGCGTCACGCACTTCCTGGTAGGCGGTGGTGAGTTCCTGGGCAGCTTTAGCTTGGGCGCTTTCGAGGGTTTGCCCTTCGTTTGCGTCGAGGCGCGCAATCACGTCGCCTGCGGCAACTTCATCGCCTTCGCTGAATAGAACTTCGCTGATCAGTCCGCTGGCGTTCAAAGCCAGTTCCGTGTAGTGGATCGGCTCCAGTTTTCCTTCGGCAATGATGGTGTCGTCTGCCACAACGGTTGGAACCTGGGTGGCTTCGGCTGTCGCTGGCGCTGAGCCGCAAGCTGCAAGGGAGAAAGCTAAAACAAGAAATGCAATTAGTTTGATGTGTTTCATGGAAACTTTCCTTTTTAAGTTGATCTTATTTGCTTTGTTTTTTCAGATTTATCTACGCAACGATTTTGATTTGGTTGCGAAAGTCTGTTTATTTTATACTCCCTCAAGGTTTGCTTTTCAAGTACTCACTGTTACTATGTCGTTTGACACGGTCGTCACAGAAAAAATACACCCCCATACGTTGAGTTATAAAAAAGTGGTGCAGTTGATTTTGAACTGCACCACTTTGGTTTCAAAAATATTTTATTTTTCGAGCATCATGCTGGCTTCTTCATTGAGCCAGCGGCGCCCGTCACGGGCGAGCAGGTCGTAGCCTTCGGGTGGTCCCCAGCTACCGGGTTTGTAACTAGCCAAAGACGGGGTCTGATGCGCTTCCCACGTCTGCAAGATTGGATCCATCAGCGCCCAAGCTGTCTCCACTTCATCTGCACGGGTGAAGAGCGATGCGTCACCTTGAAGGGCGTCGAGCAGAAGCCTTTCGTAGGATTCAGGGATGGCTGTTTTTCCAAAGGCTTCGGCGTAATGAAATTCCATATCCACTGATCGGGTTTCGGCGACGCTGTCAGGCGCTTTTGCCTCAAAGCGGACATGTAAGCCTTCGTCGGGTTGCAGATAAAGCACGAGCATGTTTGGCTTTGTGGTCTGCATGGGGAACATGGAAAGCGGCGGTTCCTTGAACTGGATAATGATCTGCGATTGTTTTTCTGCCAGATTTTTACCCGAACGCAAATAGAACGGCACGCCTTTCCAACGCCAGTTGTTGATGTAGAGCCGCATCGCTGCGTAGGTTGGCGTGACAGAATTCGGATCAACTCCCGCCTCGCTGCGATAACCTTTGTATTGTGCGCGCACTGTATTGGTTGAGACTTGTTCGGGTTTGATGGGTTGGACTGCGCTTAGGACTTTTACTTTTTCATTTCGCAAATCACTGGCGCTGAAAGATGCGGATGGTTCCATTGCCACGAGAGTGAGCAATTGCAAAAGATGGTTTTGGAACATGTCACGCAATACACCGACGCTGTCGTAAAAGCCTGCGCGATGTCCAACGCCGACCGTCTCTGCCACTGTGATCTGCACATGGTCAATGTAGGTGCGGTTCCAGATCGGCTCAAAGATGGTGTTGGCAAAGCGTGTGAACAAAATGTTCTGCACGGTTTCCTTGCCGAGATAATGATCGATGCGATAGATCTGGTTTTCGTTGAGCGCCTTGTGGACTTGCTGGTTCAATGTGACGGCGGATGCTAGATCGGTGCCAAATGGTTTTTCAAGCACCACGCGCCGCCAGCCTCCGTTCTCGTGCAGTTGACCTGACGCATCGAGGTTGTCAATAATGACGGGGAAAACTGTAGGCGGAAGAGCCATGTAGAACATGCGGTTCGCGTCGCCGTTTTCCAGTTGGGTAAGATGATCGGCTAATTTTTGGAAATCGCTTGCTTCTGTATATTTGCCGGCGAGGTAATATAAATTAGCTGCAAACACATTCCATTCTTCGTCAGTGAATGCGTAGCCGGCGTTTTCCTGCACGCCTTTGTGCAAATGTTCGCGGAATTGTTCATCGGTAAATGCTGTGCCGCCGAAGCCAACGATCTGGAATTTTTTCGGTGTGCGTCGCTTGCGGAATAAATTAAACAGCGAGGGAATTAACTTGCGCTGAGTCAAATCACCTGACGCGCCGAAGATGATGATCGTTGTTAATAAACCATTATTGGAAGGGTTGTTCATAAAATACCTTTTCGCCACAGAGCGCGCAGAGAAAACCAATAAAAAGACTATGGGCGCTCCGTGGCTATTTTTTACTCAGCTTTCTTGATGGCGTGCCCGCCGAATTGATTCCGCAATGCGGCCAACATGCGCGCGGGATAATTTTCCTCGTCGCGGCTGGCGAAGCGCATTTGAAGCGCAAGGGTGATGATCGGCGCGGGCACGTCGAGGTCAATTGATTCAAAGACTGTCCAGCGGCCTTCGCCAGAATCAGCCACCCACGGTTTGACATCCTTGAGTTCGGTATCTTCGTCGAGGGCATTTGCGGCAAGGTCGAGCAGCCACGAGCGGACAACACTTCCGTTTTGCCAGATGTGCGAGATCTGCGAGAGGTCCAAGCCGAATTCCTTCTTGGCTTTCAAGATACCAAATCCTTCGGCGAAGGCTTGCATCATGCCGTATTCGATTCCGTTGTGAATCATTTTCACGTAGTGACCCGCGCCATGCGGACCTACACGTCCCCAGCCGGTTTCTTTGCCCGGAGCAAGAGTTTCAAAGATGGTATTTAATTTTTCAGTAATTTCTTCCTTGCCGCCGATCATCAGGCTGTAGCCTTCGGTCAGCCCCCAAATGCCGCCGCTGGTGCCGCAGTCTACAAAGTCAATGCCTTTGGCTTCGAGCATTTCTGCGTGCATGATGGTGTCTTTGTAATTGGAGTTGCCGCCGTCAATGATGATGTCGCCTTTATTCAATAATGCGGCGACCTTTTCAATCGTTTCTGTGGTGGTCTTGCCCGAAGGAACCATGACCCACACAACCTTCGGCGATGAAGTGAATTTGCCAACAGCCTCTTCTAAAGAGAATGCGCCTTCTGCGCCAAGTTTGATGGCTGATTCAACTGTCTCTTTCGTGCGGGCATATCCGATCACCCGATGTCCGCCGCGCGTAAGACGTGTGGCCATGTTTAATCCCATCTTTCCCAAACCGACTAATGCTAATTCCATGATGTAAAACTCCTTTTTTGATATGTCATTGCGAGGAGGGTGCTTTTCCCGACGAAGCAATCCCCAACACTATACAGGAGATTGCTTCGGGCGGAAGTGCATCGCCCTCGCAACGACGAAATAAATTATAAAAGACTTCCTGATTCTTCATCTATCAGCCAGGTCAAACTTCCATCTTCGGGTGTAATCCGTTGGACGGGAAGCTCAGCAGGCATATAGTCGTCGTTGAATACTTTACTCAAGGCTGCAGCTTTCGATTTGCCGCTTACCAGGAATATGATATTCCTACTGCTATTTAACACTTTTGGAGTCAAAGTTACTCGGTTGGCGGGGCGGCCCTGATAATTGGCTGTGACCGCCAGCGTGGGCGAATCCACTTCTACGGGCGAGTTGGGGAACAGGGATGCCGTGTGTCCGTCGTCACCCATGCCGAGCAGGGTCAGGTCAAATCGCGGCCAGTCGAGCGGAGGTTCGGCGAAAACGCTCAAAGTGTTGGCATATTCCCTCGCAGCAGAATCAGGCTCCAGGTCAGAAAGGACGCGGTGAATGTTTTCATCGGGAATATTTATTTTGTCGAATAAAACTTTTTTGGTCTGCCCGTAACTATTTCCAGCATCATCCACTGGCACGCATCTTTCATCGCCCCAGAAAAAATGTGCGCGCGACCAATCCACTTTATCGTGAAATGAGTCGCCGAGTAATTTATAAAGCTGCATCGGCGTGCTGCCGCCCGAAAGTGCAACAAGAAAGCGCCCGCGTTTTGCGATGGACTGGTTTGCGGTTTCAGTAAATGAGTTTGCCGCGAATTGACTTAGTTCATTGATATCTTTGAAGACTCTTATCATTTGATTTGTGATTGTAACTTACTTGGATTAAAATTCAATGTATGACCATTAACTTGAATAAATTAAACACGCATCGCACGCAGATGTTTCGACTGCCGCCTCTTAAGCGGCTTTCATCTCCATCCCAGGCATTGACCTTCGTCAACGCGCGCGGCTTCATTTACTTTTGGCCCATCAAAGGCATTGACCTGCCTTCGCTGTGGACAACCGTTGCAGGCGACAGACCCGTTGCCGATAAACACGATGACCCGGGTCACATCACGTGGGGTTGGAAGGATGATGCGCTGAATAAGAAGATATGGTATTACGCCAAAATATTACGTGGCAAAGCCACCATGATTTCATTGGAGATTGCGCCGTATTTTTATGCGCTCTCTGAAAACTACGGCGCGCCCGAAGAGGATTATCTGATTGCCTATCACGAGGGACGATTGACTCAGGCTTCAAAGCAAGTCTACGAAACATTGCTGGAGAACGGCGCGTTGAACACATTGGATTTACGCAAGAAGGCGAAACTCGCCAATGCAAAAGATTCTGAGTTCAACAAAGCGCTGGAGCAGCTCCAAAAGGATTTCAAAATTTTGCCTGTTGGCGTGGCGCAGGCTGGCGCATGGAAATATTCTCACATCTATGAAATTGTTTCGCGTCATTTCCCCGACCTGTCCGAACAAGCGCGAATGATTACCGAATCACAGGCGCGCGCAAAATTGCTTGAGTTGTATTTTGCCTCAGTCGGCGCGGCGCAATTGAGAGATGTCACAAAACTATTTGGCTGGTCAAATGAAATTGCAAATCGCGTAATTAATAAATTAGTGGATCAAAATAGCTTGGCGAGGACAGATCATCCCAAACAAGCAGGGGAGTGGATTGTGATTCCCGAAGTTTTATGAAAGTTGTAGTGGCGACTTCAGTCGCTTTGTTTGGTAAAAAAAACGACTGAAGTCGTTACTACAAAAAACAGCCCCGTGATTTCTCACAAGGCTGTCTTTTTTATTATTCGTACAAAGGGGTTGTCGAACCAAACTTCGGCACTTTTGCCATTCGCTTGGCTTGCTCAAAAGTGAGTTTCTCTTTGTACATCGCGTCTATTCTGCGCTGCACATGTGGAGAGAAAAATCCCGCATAGCGTTTCTGTAGCTCCGGCTTCTGCCAGTCGTTGCCGCCGACGTGTCCGCGGCAATTTGCACTTCCGCACCCGCAATCAAATTCATCGTAGGGCATGGTATCACACATGGCGTAGTCGAAACAAACTTCTTCACCAATTTTGATGTCTCGCATTGCAACGAGTCCGATCTGACCCGAAAGACCTGCATTCGGATTACAAGAATGATTGACATAATCTCCTTCGCCGATCGGTCTTGGTACGAGGAAATGACGATCCTCTACTTGAAGACACAAACTGCGTTCAATATCGGGAAGGTGGATAAAGGCGTCCCATTCATACACGACGCCCCCGAAAACGGCTACAAGCTCACCCTTGCGGATTTGCTCTAACGAATAGATTCCGTTTCCATTGCCATTGGCCTTCGGGCGGCCTTCCAACTTAGAAGACAGATAGGAACTTGGTTGCTTTGACATTCATATAACTTCCTTTTTAGTGGGATTAAAGATGAACAGCGCCCTCCCCGTTGGTCGAGACGGGAAAAACGCCATTGATGTTTCAATAATACTTTAAATGTCCTGCATGTAAAGGTTTTAAGTCATATCAATTGTTTTATATTTGTTACTCATTTGTTATTCAAAATCCCCCCATACGTTATTAAAACTTTACGCAAACCGATTCAACTGCAAAATCATCACCCTTTATTTTGATGAAGAAAAACGCCTCACATTGCGCCCAAAACTGATTCTACCCATTGGGCATTTCTCTGGCTTTGAGTTTTTACTGAATCCAAACTGCGCCCCAGTCTGGCTCAGGGTCATTGGTAAGCTGCACCTGATTCGAACCATCGGCGCGCATAATATAAAGGTCAGCCTGGTCATCGTTGCGAAGTGAATTGAAAACAATGTACAGCCCGTCAGGTGAATAAGACGCCCCCGCATTATTTCCGCCATCGGTGATTTGAGTGTAGCCGCCATCAGCAACTTCGATCTTGTAAATATTCTTATCGCCGTAAGCGCCTGCGTAGACCAAAAGACTTTTACCGTCAGGAGACCAGTCAATACTTCCGCCGATGCCTTGCAATCCTTGTGAAATTTGAAGATGGTTTTTCCCGTTTGCATCCATTATGAAAATTTCATATTCCTGTGGAATGCCAACAGACATCGCATACGCGATCTTTTCTCCATCTGGCGACCATGCCACCGCAACAATGGTATTTGTCCCGGCATAAACCAGGTGCGGATTCAGCCCGTCCGCGTTGACCATCCAAATGGATGTGGGACCATCTGAGGCGCGGTTGGCAAAGACGATCCTGCGTCCGTCGGGAGAATAATCAGGTGAGAGAACATTGCCTACATTTTCGGTAATTTGAAAAAGCTGCTTTTCGCCGAATATCAAAAGATATAAATCAAATGCCCCATTGCGATTGGATGCGAATAACAACGAACTGCCGTCTGGTGAAAAGGTAGGGTAGTAATTACTCGCTTCCATATCAGATAGTTGCGTGAGTCCGCTGCCATCGCGGTTGATTATGCAAAGTTGGTTGTAATCTCCGCGTGTGCAGGTGAAAGCGATGCGCCCGCCATTTGTAGCAGTGGGGCGCGGAAGCGGGGTGTACGTTGGCGGCGGTGTGTAATTTGACGCAAAGGGCGTAAATTGAACCAGTGTGGGAATTATTGACACAGGCGCAGGGCGCACAAACCAAAACAAAGACACAAAGCCTGCAACCATCACAAAAATAAAAACGGACATGATGCCAATGCGCGCTCCGCTTTTTTGTGATTGCACACTTTTGATTTCCGCCATGCGGTCTTCGAGCGGTGGGATACCCTGGGAAAGAATATTTAATTTAGGCGGCGGCAGAAAACTCCACTGGCTGAGAATTGCTGAGGTGACAGGTGCAGTTGTCAGCGTGGCGCGAAGCGGAACTTCATCCACAGAAAAACGCGCGGCGAGGGCAAGCGACGAAATTAATTCGGTGGTGGTTTTCAATCGGTCTGTCGGTTTGTTGCGAAGCGCCCAGAGGATCATGCGTGAGAAATGGTCTGGAATTTCCTTGTTCAGCGAAATAGGCGCGGGCGGCGTTGATTCGAGAATTGCTTTTTTTATGGCGTCATCTGTTTTAGGCGCAGACTTGCCGTTGATCCATGCGCCGGTGGCGAGTTGATAGATTAGCACCGTCAAGGCGTACGTGTCTGACGCGGGAGTGAGCGGCTGTCCGTTGATCTGTTCGGGTGAAAAATAAAGGTGTGGATATTTACCCTGCTCGTCGCGCGTCGTTTTTTTTTCGATTGGTCGCGCTGTACCAATTCCGCTTAAAAATATTTCACCTTGATTATTGATGTGAATTAGTTCAGGTGCAAGGTTTAGGTGTAAATAATTTTGTTTGTGCAGGGCTTCGAGCGCAGAACAAATTGCCTTGATGTAGATCAGAATTTCATTGACCGTTAACGGCGCTTTATCCAACAGATCGGTAAGCGAAGGTCCATCAATCCACTCTTCCAACAGGAAGGCAAGCGTGGGCGTCTGGTGCAAACCGAGATATGGAACGAGATTGGGATGGGAAATACCGCGTAATTTTGCCGATTCCGAATCAAGATTTTTGAGTGCCTCGGCGCTTTCGTAAATTGTTTTTGGCAGAAGTGTCAATGCCAGTGGTTTGTTGCTGCGCGTGTCTGTTGCGCGATAAAGTTCTCCAAGCGGTGTGACCGCAATGAATTCTTCAACATGATATTGGTTAAGAAATGTTTGACCTGATAAAGATAAGGGCATAAAGTGATTCTAATTCAAATTATTATATTCTGGACTTCTCTCTTGCGATTCTAAAAAGGACACTGATTTTTTCATGTTAAAATGAATTAAATATGATCCCTTCTTTACAAAAACTCCCCGACCGTACAAAATGGATTGCTTTATTTAGTCTCTGGATTTTGCATGGCGCATTTGCTTTTTGGCAATTCCAGGTTATGTCCTCCTTAAAAGAAATCTCCCCGGCTTATTTTGCTATTCATGCGCTTTTAATTGCGTGGATAATAATTAATTTGATTTTGATCATTCTTGCTTATAAAAGCGCTTCAATGTGGCTTAAATGGCAGGGTATTCTTGTTAAGCCAAAAACAAAAGATTTTTTGTTGATTGCGGCATCTTCTCTGGTTTTATTTCGCGTTTGTTTGTGGATATTTCAAGGATTGCTTGCTCAGCCGCTGAGTCTACATGTTGGCGGCTATCTGGCTCTTTTAGTCCCTGTTTTAGACTTGGTCGGGTATGTATCTTTTGAAATTGCGATCCTAAATTTCCTTGCTAACTTTAATCAAAATCTGGAGCACCAAAAATATTCCAGAAAATTTATTTCCAGCGCGCTTGTCGTTTTTGCCATATTGGGATTAATTACTTTTATTATTTCCGTAACAGGTTTGGGCATTCTTTCAAGTTACAAAGGTGATTGGCAGCGTGGTTTGCCCGCCGTTCCGTTGCTTGAGTGGCAAATACTTTTGGCTTGCATTTTTTGTTTTGCAATGTTCCTTCTTGAATCGAAAACAAAAATTTTCGAAATTCCTCGTTTGGACGTATGGATCTGCATCGCAATATGGCTGATTACCTCCGTGTTTTGGTTGAGTCAGCCTGTGGTTCCAAATCCCTCGGCACTTAAACCGCGCGAACCAAGCTTTGAGATTTTTCCATTCAGTGACGCGCAAACCTATGACGAATTTGCCCAATCGGCTTTGGTGGGGAATGGATTTGACGGTGACCGAATTCCACAGAGACCGCTTTACATAGTTTTTCTCGTTTTCTCACATGTACTGGTTGGGCAGAACTACAATGATGTAATATTTTTTCAAACACTGATTCTTGCGCTATTTCCTGTATTACTATATTTATTCGGCAGGGAATTTTTTAGCCGCCCCATTGGAATTTCAATTGCGCTGCTTGCCATTCTGCGTGATTACACATCTAATTCAGTTTCTCCATTCACAGGTAATCTCAGTTATTCCAAACTTTATCTTTCCGAAATCCCAACAGCAATCCTATTAACCTTATTCCTTCTGATCGGCGTTCGTTGGATTAAGGCAGGCTTCCCGATATTTTCAGGGTTTTTATTGGGCGGAATTTTGGGGAGCGCACTGCTGATTCGTACACAAGTCATTGTGGCGTTGCCGGTGATTATTTTGTTCGCTTTTCTTGTTCGTCCGAAAGAGATAAAACCGTTAATTAGAAATATATTATTGATGGTGGTAACAATTGCGCTTATTGTTGCTCCCTGGCTTTGGCGCAATTGGAATCTGACCGGACAGCTTATTTTCGACAGCCCCGAATCTCAAACTGCCAACCTTGCTTTGCGTTATAGCAGGTTGAATGGCATCGAGCCTGAAATACTGCCTCTTTCAGGCGAGGCGACCACAGAATATATCGCCCGCTTGAATCAGATCGCAAGAGATGCAATTGTATCCAATCCATTAGGAGCTGTCTGGGGAATTTCAAATGCGTTCATAAATCATGGCATCAATAACATTCTATTATTCCCAATAAGAAATGATTTACGCAGTATTAACGAACTATGGATTCCGACCAGTGCTTTTTGGGAAGGATGGGAAGGCGCTCCAACTTTCTCTCAATCCATTTTGATCACATTTTATATTTTCCTTTTCGGACTTGGGGTAACCACTGCGTGGGTTCGCAGCCGCTGGCTTGGACTTCTGCCGCTGGCGCTCAATCTTGTCTATAATTTGTGGACATCTCTTGCGTTGCTTTCGGGCCAACGCTTTATGCTCGTGATGGACTGGTCAATTTATATGTATTATATGATTGGCTTGTTTGCCTTGTTCGGCGGTCTTTTGTTTGCACTTAACGGTGGTCGCTCACTAATCGTCGAGTGGGCAAAGACAAATCCGCGTACGCTGATTGTGCCTGCACCAACTGTCCGATGGCAAAAATACTTAATGTTTGGATTATTGTTTTTTGGAGTTGGGCTATCTCTTCCAGCGAGTGAAAAAATTTTTCCGAATAAATACCCGCATCTTCCCCAAAATGAACTGGTTGCAAAACTACTGGCATCTTCTTCGCTGAATCAGGCGGGTTTTGATTCAGCATGTTTCCAGAAAATAACAAACTCTAATGCATTAAGTTTTGTTCAAGGCAGGGCGATTTATCCGCGCTATTATGCTGCTGGCGAAGGGGAAAGGTTCACTGATTCGGTTGGTTATAAAACTGTGGACGAAAGCAGGTTGGTGTTTGATTTGGTCGGGCAGGCAAGTGGACGTTTTGTTTTCAAGATATCCCAACGACCTGATTTTTTCCCTCAAGCCTCTGATGTCACTTTGATGTCGTCTGAATCTGGGGAGTTGTGGTTTATGTTTGTGCAACAGGGCGATAATGAGAGGTTTTATATTTCGGATTCTTTTGACCTCTCAATTTGTCAATGAATTTACAAGCCTTGCCCACCAGTTGTCTGGATATATGATTGTCATTAAGACGTTAAGTGGACAAGGTATAATATTTTCGAGTAGCCAAATTCTTTTTTAGGAATTTAGATGAAAACTTCTTCTTTAACTCTGCGCTGGGTGGATTTAGTCCGTGTGATCGGCGCGTTTCTTGTGGTAATGGCGCACATTTCATATAAGGGAGGCGGGTCGTCGTTAATATCCTCCTATTATTTTGTTCTGTCCCGAGTTGCGGTTCCACTGTTTTTTATGGCCAGCGGATATTTATTGCTGCGAAAAGAGGAGTCTTACGGAGATTTCTTTAGAAAACGCGCCTTGAAAGTATTTGTGCCATTTTTAATTTGGTCTGTGATCTATTTGCTTTGGAAAGGGGAGGGTTTTAATCAGCCTTTCTCAATGAAAATCGTGGCGAGTTATATATTAAAGATCGTGCGCGGTCCGCGTGAAAACCATTTATGGTTTTTCTATGCCCTGATCGGATTGTATTTGTTCACACCAATATTACGGGTTTTTGTGGCGCGGGCAGCTTTGCGCGACTTGTATTATTTTTGTGGATTGTGGTTCCTAGTCGTTCCTGTGTTTTCGTTTTTGCAGGAATTTACCCCCATAAAAATCGGCTTTGAGTTGTATTTTATTGCTGGCTATTCCGGATATTTTATGCTAGGTCATCTGCTGGGATTGTTTCAGTATACTCGCCGTCAAATATCTGGGTTGGTATTTCTATTTTTGATATTCTCAATTGGAACGACTGCGCTGGACTACATTGTAAAGTCCGAATATTTCGTTAGCTACTTAAGCATGAACATTGTGCTGATAACCGCTTTTGCTTTCGTTTTGCTTCGTGAAGTTCAAATTGGCGATACCTTGAATAACTTTCTTGCCCCTCTTAGCCGTGCCAGTTTTGGAATTTATCTTGTGCATGTCATTGTGCTTGCCGAACTTGAAAAACTGCCTTTTATCAGCAGTTGGTTTTCAGCAGGTTCTTCTGTATATATGATCCCTTTACTTGGCTTGCTAGGTTTTCTCATCTCTTTTGTTGTAGTGGCGGTTATTCAGAAAATTCCAGTATTGCGCTGGATCGTACCGTAAAAAAGGAGGCGGTCACTTTGCAAGTGACCGCCTCCTTTTTTATTTCGTGTTTCGTGGCTACTTTACAACGCCCACGACAGCATCAAGCCAAAGATGGCAACGATCAACCCAACATGCAGGGATAGGTTTGTTGTTGCCAGAAAACTTCCGGGGAAAATAAATTGGATCAGTAAATTGATCAGAATTAGAAGCAGTCCAATGATGGGGAGCAAGCCTTTTCGATGTGCGAGAAACTCAGATGCATGATCCAAAAATTTAGACATTACTCATCCTCTGAAACATCATCTTCTTCAAAGCCGCCGGGCGCTTCTCTGGCTTCGATGGGTTGTGCGTGCCAGGGAGCGAATTGCGCCAAAAGTCTGCCGGGGATGCGTCCCAGCATGACCATGCCGCCGCGTTCGTGTTCCACGCGTTCCACCTGTCCCAACTCATGAAATAGCGAAATCAAAGCGCCCTGTTTATAGGGCAGCCGCACATGGATCGGGGAGTAAGATTCGAATAATTCCTCTCGAATCAAATGCAGTAGTTCTTTGATGCCTGTCCCTTCAACCGCTGAGATGGAAATGGATTTTGGAAAATCTTTCAAGACTTCGCGCGCATTTTCAGGGTTATTTAAAAGATCGGCTTTATTTAAGGCGGTAATCATTGGAATATGACTGGCGTCAATTTCGGCTAAAGTCTCCTGCACGGCCTGGAATTGATTGAGTGCGTTGGGATGTGAAATATCAACGATGTGCAGGAGCAAATCTGCTTCTGCAATTTCTTCCAACGTGGCGTGAAAAGCGGCGATCAGCGCGGTGGGGAGTTTTTGGATGAAGCCGACTGTGTCAGTAAACAGAGCCAAGTCGTCGCCGGGGAGTTGTACGCGGCGGGTGGTGGGATCAAGTGTGGCGAATAACTGGTCGGCGACGAACACTTCTGATTTAGCGATCCGATTCAGCAGGGTAGATTTTCCTGCATTCGTGTATCCAACAAGGGCGACGGTTGGAATGCGTGAGCGTTTGCGTTGTGCGCGGTATCGTGTGCGGTGCGCTTCCACTTTTTCCAGTTCGCGTTTGATGTGGGTGATGCGTTTGCGGATGGCGCGTTTATCCACTTCGAGTTGTGTTTCGCCGGGTCCGCGCAAACCTACGCCGCCAGTGGATCCGGCTCGTCCGCCGCCGCCACCCGCTTGTCTTTCGAGATGAGTCCAGGCGCGGGTTAGGCGCGGCAGGTTGTATTCGTATTGCGCGAGTTCAACCTGCAACATGCCTTCGCTGGTGTGCGCGTGCTGGGCGAAAATATCGAGGATGAGCGCGGTGCGGTCAATCAAACGCACGGTGTTGCCGAGCGCTTTTTGCAATTCGCGTTGGTGACGCGGAGAAAGTTCATCGTCGAAGATGACCACATCTGCGAGGGTTTCCTCTGCGAGCGCGATCAATTCCTCCACTTTGCCGGGACCAATGTAGGTTACGGTGTGCGGACGGTCTAGTTTTTGGCTGAGTTCGCCGACCACATCCACGCCTGCGGTGTCGGCAAGCAAGGCGAGTTCTGCGAGCGAATCTTCCAGCCCGAGAAGTTGTTTCTTTCCGCGGATTTCAACGCCGACGAGAAAGGCGCGTTCACGCGGAGGGGTTGTTGGTTGGGGGTTTTTCTTTGCCACTGTTTTCCGTTTCTGATTCTGGTTTTGTTTGCTCAAAATGACCAAAAAATTTTGTGATAAGCGGGTCGGTTGCTTCGGTGCGTGTCGGGAATAGAATGTGAAAAGTTGAGCCTTTTAATTTCACTTCGTCATACCCTTCTGATTCGACCCAGATCGTGCCGCCATGCGCTTCGATAATGCCGCGCGTGATGGGCAGCCCCAGACCGGGTCCGCCGCCTTTGAACTTGGTCTTGCCACTGGAGTGCAGGTCTACTCTGCCGAGTTGACCGAATTTCTCAAAGATGGCCGCCTGATTTTCGGCAGAGATGCCGATGCCTGTGTCGGTGATGGTGATCTCAATGAAACCGGGCAGCATCCGTCCGTTAATGGTGATCGTGCCTCCATCTGGCGTGTATTTGATCGCGTTTGCTGCGACGTTGCTCAGCGCCTGATAAAGCCGCTCCGAGTCGCCGTAGATCATTAAGTCGTTTCCATCAAACTGGTTAATGACCAGGGTTTGTTTGCGGCCGGCGAGGGTCTTTTTTAGTTCATTGCTCAATAGGTTTAATAAATGACTGATCCATACCGGCTGAAAATTGAGCGCCAGTAAATTATTGTCGATCAGCGAAACGTCGATCATGTCGTCAATGATCTGACGCAGACGAAGGATGCCGGTGTTCACGCCTTTCAGCAGGTTGTTGATCGGTGATTGGTCTATTTGCTCGACCATGTCCACCATCATGGTGGTGTAGCCTTCGATCAGGGTTAGCGGTGTTTTTAGTTCATGTGCTGCCACCGAAATAAAACTGGATTTATTGTGATCAAGCTGTTGAAGTTTTTCCTGTGTTTTGTTTAACTCGTTGGAGATGTGCGCCACGCGTGTTTCCATTTCGTAGCGGACAACCACGCTCAGGCTGTGTGTGAAAATTGGGATGACCGCCGCGAGTAATTCCAGCGCATCTTTTTCGTTCAGGTTTTCGCGCGCCACTTCGATGGTTAGCGAGGTTATGCGGTTGATGACAAACGAGACGTAGTATTCGCCTTCCTCAAGATTTGTTTCGGTGGGCGAGTGCCCCCAGTCGTAGAGGATCGGGTCGAGCCAGGCGGTATCGCCGGTGATGATGGTTTGTTCAAGCAGGTCGTAAAAGCGTTCCAACTGCTCCAGAAAGCCGACGCGCACGCCTTCGCCACGCGCCAATTCGCGTGAGATGCGTTCCATCCATTGTGTGCGGATCTGTTGCAGGGAGTCTTGGATTGTCATTGGTTTAAGTGTAAGCCTTGTTTGAACTTTTGACCATATTGTTTACGATGTCATTGCGAGGGCGTTCTTGTTCTTCGCCCGAAGCAATCTGCCTTCTCATCTTTGGGGATTGCTTCGTCGGGAAGAGCAAGTGCCCTCCTCGCAATGACATAATTATTTAGATTGCCCGACAATCCAATTTAGAAGTGTATCGCCGACGGCTTGCAAGGATTTGGCTGAGACTTTATCTGGGGTGTCTTGCGTGGTGTGCCAGTAGGGATAGTCGAAGTCGATCAGGTCTACGGCGGGGATGCCGGCTTCGAGGAAGGGCGTGTGATCGTCTTCCATGCTGTATTTTTCTTGGTTGATGAATTGTTTGCCGTAGCCAAGTTTTTCGGCGGTTGACCAAATTTCGGTGCGGATGGCGACGTTGGAATTCTGTTCGAGGTAGATGTTCAAGTCTGCGTCGCCGATCATGTCTACGATGACGACTGCGCGCGGCGCAATTTTTATTTCCTCAGCGAAGGCACGCGAACCCAAAATCCAATCCCAGCCTTCGATGCGTCCGTTGTCTTCGGCGTCGAAGAAGACCAGCCAAACGGGAAGCGTGTCGTCGGGCAGGGAGCGCGCGAGTTCAAGCAAAACCGCCACGCCCGATGCGCCGTCGTTTGCGCCGGGGACAGGCTCGATTTGTTTGGCTGGGTCGGGGTCTTGGTCGGCGATCATGCGTGTGTCGTAATGTGCGCCGAGGATGATCTGCGGGTCTTCGGCATTTCTCTTGGCGATGAGGTTGTAAATGGGATGTCCCATGCGCTCGGTCTGTTGGATTTCAACCATCCAGCCAGCGGATTCCAACTCGGCGCGCATCCATTCGCGGATTTGGGCATGGCCATCGGACCCAGGGATTCGCGGCCCGAAGGCGACTTGTGTTTGCACATCTGCATAGGCGTGGGAACTGTCGAAGGAAGCCGAATCAGCTTGGACGTTATAAAAGGATGCGGCGTACCATCCGGCGATGAGAATCAGCAGGGCGCCGATCAATGTCAAATAAATGGAGACTGTCCGTTTATTCATTTTCATCCAAATAATTTTTGAGCGTGTTTGCGGCGCGGTCTGCGTAAAGTTGACCGCGTTCACGTTTGCCAATTTTTTTCTCAAGTGCCAGCGTGGGTAAAATTCCGAAGTTGGCTTTCATGGGCTGGAAATCTTTTAAGTCGGCGTGGGTGATGTAATGGCAAAGCGAGCCGAGCATGGTTTCGTTGGGAAGGGTGTGCAGATTTTTCCCGCCCAGCAGGCGCGCGGCGTTGATGCCCGCCAGCAGACCCGTGGCGATGTTGCCCATGTATCCTTCGACGCCGGTGATTTGACCCGCGAAGAAAAGATCGTCGCGGCTGATGTGTTGTAGCGTGGGGCGCAAAAGTTTGGGCGAGGCGATAAACGTGTTGCGGTGCATTTGACCGAAGCGCTCGAACTCGGCATTTCCCAGACCGGGGATCATACGCAGGACGCGCTTTTGTTCGGGGAATTTGAGATTGGTTTGAAAGCCGACGAGGTTGTAAAGACTGCCCGCGAGATTGTCCTGACGAAGCTGCACAACGCCATATGGACGGTGACCCGTGCGCGGGTCACGCAAGCCGACAGGGCGCATGGGGCCGAAGGCGAGTGAATCTACTCCGCGCTCGGCGATGACTTCGACCGGCAGACAGCCTTCAAAGAATTGTCCGGCTTTCACGCCCGCGCGGATCGCTTCTTCAAATGAACGCAGTTCGATGCGCTCGGCGCTTTGCAGGGCGCTGACGAAGGCGTAGTATTCATCCTTCGTGAATGGACAGTTGATGTAGTCGCCTTCATCTTGATCGCCTTTGCCGTAGCGCGAGGCGCGGAAGGCGATTTCCATGTTGATCGATTCGGCATGGACAATGGGCGCGATAGCGTCGAAGAAAAAAAGATGCTCCGCGCCGCTGAGTTTTGCAATGGATTGGGAAAGACTCTCTGAGGTCAGTGGTCCGCTGGCGATGATGACCGGTGTTTGCGGAATTTCCTTCATCTCTGCGCGGATGATTTCGATGTTGGGGTGGCTTTCTATTTTTTGCGTCACCAACTGCGCGAAGGCTTCGCGGTCAACGGCTAGTGCGGCGCCTGCGGGGAGCGCGGTGGCTTCGGCACATTCGAGCAGCATCGAGTTCAATTGTCTGAGTTCATTTTTTAGCACGCCAGAGGCGCGGTCGGGAAGGTTTGAGCCAAGCGAGTTGGAGCAGACTAGTTCGGCAAGGTCGCCGCTGAGATGTGCGCCCGTGGGATTTATTGGGCGCATTTCGTACAGCCGAACTTTGATTCCGCTTTGGGCGGCTTGCCAGGCGGCTTCACTGCCAGCCAGTCCGCCGCCGATAATGGTGAGGTTTGTCATTTAGGTATTTTACCATTTGGATAAATCATCCTTACTTCTGAAAATGCGTTGGGGCAATCTGGGCAGTGGTGGACTAAAAAATAGGGTATTGGTCAAGACGTAAGTGATGTGCCAAATGCCAAAAAGCTTTAACGCGAATGGCGCAAATTGAGCGAATTCCACGAATATTTTTGGTCTTTTTGCGTCATTCGCCTCACGCCGCACTTGCGTTCAGTGCAAGTGTTCGAGAAATTCGCGTTTAGGTTTGTCACTTCAATTTGCCATTACCAAAATTAGATTGATCTGGTTAATTTACTTCACCCGAAGCATATCGAGATGATGTGCTTCGGGTGAAGTTCCGCAGTCAAATTAAACCTGCGGGGTGGCGCTTGCATGTTATGTCAGATAAAACAAATGATCATTGTTGGTTTGGATTATTCGGATCATTTGGGTTTGGAGTAGGTTGATCTTCATTCGGTTTGTTTTTCGGCGCATCAGCACGGCATAAATTACTGCTGACTGCGAAATTGTTAACTTCAGTATCGTCCAGTTTAACAGTGATGTTGGCAGGAAAATTCATTTTATTTGGCAGGACGCAGGAGTATATGGTTTGGTTGTTTGATGGGACGGTGCAATTAACCTCGGTGTTGTTGATGGCTATCACAAGCGTTTTGTCAGTGAGATTGGGCGGCGATTTAACTATGCGGAAGTTGGCAAATCCTGCTTTGAGATCGCAGGCGGTGACTTCCTCTGTCAGCAAGGGAAGGTCTGTCAGTACAGGAGTGGCAGTATTGGGGATGGTGATGAGCGGCGGTATCGCAGTTGCAGTCACCTCAGATTGTACAGATTTTTTCGTACAATATTGTTTCTGCAAGGCGGCGAGGTCGAACTTGCCATTACTCGTTATTTTTTTATCTGTCGCCTCGCCTTCGAGTTTGACCATGACGGTGGAGCCGTCTGGACAGGGAATGTTGCAGTCGTAGGAATTTACAGTGTTGAATCGGTTATTCTGCATTGTGCCAGTGTATTCGCTAAACTGCATACACTGGGCACTCTTTCCATTGGTGAATTTCATGGTAACGGGCTTGCCGGGTGTGAGTGAACAACGGCAGACGGTGACCATGAGGGCTGAGAGAATAAGAATAAGCCCTGGGTGTTTCTTGATGTTCATATTTCCTCCAATAAAGTGTGAGATGTCGTACTTTCTTCTAAATTGGACAGAGTTTATCAGAATAGCGTAGTAACAGGCTTCCCTCCTTTGGGGGATTTGTTTTGGACACGGCGTTTTGTAATTTGCGCTTTTCACTGTGAATCTCTTTTGGTATGTCCGAGTTGGAGAGTTTGCTGTGTTATGAAGATTTGTGTCGGGTATACTTGGAAAAAATGTTGGGAGCAATTGAAAAAAATCGAAATATATTTGTGACTCCACTGCAAAAACTCAAAGCCACAGAGAACACAGAGAAAAAAAGAACCAAAAATGAAAACTCGGCAAAGAGATCACCTTGACGCTGCCGAATCATCAAAAAACCCCCGCGAACTCTATGCGTTCTGTGGCTAAATGCCCTTTTTGCAGCAGACTCATTTGTTGGTTTTCAGTTATCAAAAAACAGGAGAAAACTTATGAAAGACCTATCTCGTAAATCATTTCAAACCCGCGCCGTACACGCCGGAGAGCGTATTCCGCCCGCAGATTACACACCCGTCTCTTCGCCGATCTGGCCCGCATCTGCATACATCTATGAAAGCATGGACGATATGGACGCAGTCTTTGCTGGCACGAAGCCCGGATATGTATATTCACGTTATGCCAGTCCTACCGTATCTGCTTTTGAGGTGGCAGTTGCGAGCCTCGAAGGAACCGAAGCGGCGCAGGCTTACGGTAGCGGCATGGCTGCCATCCATGCGGTGTTGCTGGCGGCTGGCGCGCGCGCGGGTACTTCGGTGGTCGTGGCGCTTGATGTGTATGGAGCCACCTTCACATTATTGCGCGGACTGTTCAGCACACTGGGAGTGAGTGTCCATTTGGTAGATGCCACCAAGCTTGACGAAGTTGAATCAGCCATAAAGGAAGTCCAGCCTGTCCTTGTTTTGGTCGAGACGCTTTCCAATCCTCTTCTCAAAGTGGCAGATATTCCTGCCCTTGCCGAGCTTGCTCATCGTCACAACGCATCCCTGCTGGTGGATAATACTTTTGCATCGCCCTATCTTTTTAACCCAACTCAGCAGGGCGCGGATTATGCCATCCATAGCATCACCAAATATCTCGCTGGTCACGGAGATGTACTGGGCGGGGTCGTGGCAACTTCTGCCGAAAACAAGAATAAATTATATGAATTGAACAAACTGGTCGGCAGTGTGCTCGGTCCGTTTGAAGCCTGGCTGGCATTGCGCGGCTTGAAGACACTGCCACTGCGAATGCGCCAACACTGCCAAAATGCTCAACAGGTGGCTGAGTGGCTAAGCAAACATCCACGCCTCGCCGCAGTCAACTTCCCTGGCTTACCCGCGCACCCGCAACACGCACTGGCACAGCGTATGTTTAGCGGCAAAGGATTTGGCGGAATGCTTTCATTTGAGATCGCCGGGGCAGACAAAGCCAAAGTCTACCGCTTCATGGAAGCCCTGACCTTGTGCCTGCCTGCCACCACGTTGGGCGATGTTTACTCGCTAGTCCTGCATCCAGCGACTTCATCTCACCGCGGATTGACTGCGGAGGAACGCGCTCGCGTCGGCATCCCCGACGGGTTGGTACGGCTTTCGGCGGGCATTGAAGACGCTGAAGATATTCTCGCCGACCTGGAGCAGGCGTTGGACAAAATATAATAGTGAGGACATTATTTTGGACGTAGTATGGCAATCGAGCATAATCCTGAATCGCGCAGAAGATACGATGAACTATGCGATAACCTGCGTGATGCCGTGGTCAACCCTTTGATTAGTCAATATGTAAAAGAAGAATCAGGCTTAAGTAACTTGCGTGAAGTTTCAACAAAAGGAAAGATTCACATCATCAGAACCTACACAAAGCTTGGGCGCGGCAAAGAGTGATCGTTTCAAATATTTACTTCAAGGAGACCTAAACAATGTCTGAAATCAAATACGAAATCATCAAGAATATTGGCGAGCTTTCCAAATCTGCTTCGGGCTGGGCAAAGGAAGTCAACCTGATTAGTTGGAACGACAGGGAGGCAAAATACGACATCCGCGAGTGGTCAGCCGACCACGCGAAGATGGGCAAAGGCGTCACCCTGTCCAAGGCAGAGTTGATGGCGCTCAAAGAATTATTGAATAACCTTGAGTTGTAATTAGGCAGGTAAGGTTATAATTTGACATAGAGCCATGCAAACCGAAACAGGCATTGAAGCCCCGCTCAAAGATGCAGCGCAACTCTCTTCAGCCGTTTGGGCTGTCCTGGCAGAGCGCGTTGGCGGAGCATGGTTATTGCGCGCTGTGTATCATCTCAACCGGTCGGCGCAGAACGAATTGATGAGTCTCATGGCAAGACCGTCAATTGACGCCTGGTTGTGCGGCGCACTGAGCGGGGGACATTCACGCTCCAGCGTCATCCCTGAAGGAAGCAATCTTGAAGCCGAACGGTTCTTCGCCTTTCCCGTCGCCGGCTCTTCGCAAGCGGTTTTAGTCGGCGCGGATGAACAAACTGCCGATGCCCTGCGGATCTGGAAATTAACCGCTTCGCTCCTGTCGGGTCACTCCATTTCACCCAATCAACCGTTTCTGCCCGACCTGCAATCTGGTCTTGCCTCCGATCTGCCGCTGGCCATCGAAAAGGTTTTAAGCGCCTTCGTGCAGGGCGTGGCTTGTCAGGGAGCATGGCTGGCGATTCGTCGTGGTGAGTCGCTGGATGTGCAAGCCGAGTGGAACGACACCAAAGCCAAAGGCGTGTCCATGCTCATTGACGAGAACCCGCTTCTCCGTCGCGTGAACCGTTCTCTATCCGACGTGGTCATCACCCGCGAACAACCCAATTGGGATAATCTTCCGTACGGCTCACTTAAATCTGGCACGAAAACGTGGATATGTTTGCCGCTGGTCATTGGTCAACGTTTGATCGGTGTGGTGGCGCTTTGGCGGCAAACAGAATTTTCGCGCAATGAGTTGGGGCAGTTGCGCGAGTTGGCTTCGCGTGTTTCGCCGTCTGTCGAAGTGTTGGTTACATTTTCTGAAATGGCGGCGCATCTGCGAAGGCTTGGCTTGCTCAACGATTTTGTTCTGACAGTTTCCTCTGCCCAAAATTTAGATCAAATTGCGCGGCGCATGTTTGGCTTGCTCTCGCGCGCTTTCAATACCGAATTGATCGCGCTTTTCCTGCGTTCGAGTGACGGGCGCGTCTTGCGCGATTACCGCACGTTCGAAGGCAAGTTGAATGTGATCAATGTATCACTTGCCGGACATTCCATTCAGCCGATGTTGAAGGAAGGACGCGTGCGCCGCATTGTGGATACGATCAAAGAGGGATTTGTGCCGCTGAATAAGGGCGCGCGTTCTTTGTTGATCGTTCCGCTTAAATATCGCGGACAGGCCATCGGCGTGTTAATTATTGAAAACCTGCGCGCCGAAGCCTTCAGCCAATACGACGAACATTTGATGGTGGTGATTACCAGTCATCTGGCAGGCTTGATCGAATACACCCGCCTGCGTGAAGAAGCCGAAGGACGCGCGCGCAGTCTGGGTCTGATCCATGAGGTTGTGCAACAGGTCATTGGCTTGAATGATAAAAAAGAGGTAGCTTACATTTCGGCTGAACTTGTGGCGCAATATTTCAAATACGAACTGGCTGCCATTCTGCTGCTCGATGATGAACAAAAGTTTTCAATTCAAGGCATTGGCGGTACACAATCTGAAACGGTCAAGCGCGCGCTGGCTGGGCGGGAATTTCTTGCGATCAACGGCGTCACGGGTCACGTTGCTCAAACGGGCGAGAGTGTTTTGATCAACGACACAAAACAGGAAAAAATGTACACGCCGCTCAAAGGTTGGGAGGCGCGTTCAGAAATTTGTGTAGCGCTGAAAGATGGCGAAAAAATTCTTGGCATTATTGATGTGGAAAGCCGCGAACAGAACGCATTCACACACAACGATTTGATCGCAACCGAATCACTCGCGGGCATTCTTGCGGCGGTCATCACCAGCGCAAATCAATACCAAAAATTGCAGGAGACCATTCGCCAGTTGCGCGCAATTGAGTTGGAATTAAACACGCGCATCGAAGCACAACGTTCCGCAGAAAACCGCTTGATCCAGGCCGCCAAACTTGCCGCAGTCGGCGAAATGGCAGCGGGCATTGCCCACGAGTTGAATAATCCGCTGACTACGGTCACCGGCTTCTCAGAATTGGTTCTGGAAGAATTGCCGTTGGATTCAGCCTACCGCAGTGATTTGGAAATGGTCTCGCGTGAAGCCCGCCGCGCCAGTGATGTTGTCCGCCGTCTGCTTGATTTTTCCCGTCAGGGTGAGTACATCCGCATCCGCGCCGATTTGAACGAAGTGGTCAACGATGTTATCGCGCTCACCAGGCACTTAATCCAAACCAACAGCGTCAACTTAATTCTCGTACTGGGTGAAGGCCTGCCCTGGGTTTCGTTCGATCACAATCAAATGAAACAGGTTTTGTTAAATCTCATCCACAATGCCTTGCAAGCCATGCCCAAAGGCGGCGAGTTGCAAGTCAATACCCATACAGCCAAACGCGAAGACCGTGATTGGGTTGTCATGGCAGTTAAAGATAGCGGCATTGGCATAAAACCCGCAGACCAGGATCGTGTCTTCGAGCCATTTTTCACCACAAAAGGAGATCGCGGCGGCACAGGCTTGGGGCTTTCGGTAACGTATGGAATTGTCACCGACCACGGTGGCATCATTGAAATTTCAAGCGAACCAAACAAAGGCTCCACATTTGCAGTCTGGCTGCCGATCTAATTATGGAAACACCCTTCGTATTTGTTGTTGATGATGAACCCGGTATTGCGCTTTTATGCAAACGCCTGCTCACGCGCGCAGGCTATAAAGTAGAAACTCAAACCGATCCGCATCAAGCCATCAACTATCTCAAAGAAAATAAAATTGACCTCCTGCTGGTAGACATCCGCATGCCCGAAGTGGATGGCTTTGAAGTCATCCAGCACGCACAGCGCCTGCAACCCGATGCCGCCATGTTAATCATGACCGGTCATGGCACAGTTGAAACAGCCATCCGCGCCCTGCGGCAGGGTGTTGACGGACTCATCCTTAAGCCGTTTAGCAAAGGCAGTGAGTTGATTGACGCAGTCAAACTGGCGCTGGCCGACAGTCAGCAAAAACGCGACGCCGCGCGCACGCAGGCTCTGCGCCCGTTATTTTCTGTCACAGAATCCCTGCTTTCTGAAACACGCCGCGAGCCGTTGCTCGACCTCATCATCAGCGCCATTTGCGGACACCTGAAATGCACACATGCCGCATGTTATCAGCAAAATGCAGACGCAAATTTTTCCTTGTTGGCATCCCGCGGCAATGAACTTCCCAAAAGCTTTTTTGATTTGATTTCCCGCGTCGACGCATCTGCCACGCCCATGCTGATCAATGCCAATGGGCCGGGTGACGCAGCCCTGAAAACGCTTCTCACCAGTCTGAAACTTGGTGCGGCGATCCTTGTGCCGATTCTCCGCCCGAACCTGCGCATGGTCCTGTATGCCGCGCGAGACGCGAACGAGCCGCCACTGCGAGAATCAGACCTTGAACTGTTTCAAATTCTGGCACGGCAAGCCGCCGTCGCCCTGGAAAATGCCCGCCTCTACGCCGAGCAATTAGATTATGTCCGCAAAGTGGAAGAATCTCAAAAGGCATTACTCCAGGCCGAAAAGATGGCCGCCGCCGGACGATTGAGCGCATCCATTGCACATGAAGTGAACAACCCACTGCAAGCCGTCCAAAATTGTATGCATCTTGCCGGACGCGAAGATTTGCCGGAAGAAAAACGCAAGGAATATTTCGACCTTGCGCGCACCGAACTGGAGCGATTAATACTGACCGTCCGCCGCATGTTGGATTTTTATCGTCCCGGCACAACCGCCCTCGAAAAAGTTGATCTGGCTGAGATGCTTCAATATATCTTGAACTTAATGTCAAAACAACTTTCAGAATCAAACGTAAAAATTATTATTGATTTTATTGGAACGATTCCCACCATCAAGGCGGTGGGGAGTCAGATACAACAGGTGTTTATCAATTTGATCTTGAACGCGATGGACGCCATGCCTGAAGGCGGGATTTTGAATATCAAAACCCGTCCCTTAAAAGGCGGCATTGAGATCATATTTCAAGACCAGGGCAAGGGAATTCCCAGAGAAAAACAAGCCAATATTTTTGAGCCTTTCTTTAGTACCAAAGATGGGGGCACAGGTCTGGGATTAACTGTGAGTTACAATATAATTACCGCGCATGGAGGCACGTTGGAGTTAATTCCCGAACGAGGCCCCGGCGCTTGTTTTCGTATATTTTTACCTACAGGAGGATAACAATGAAGTCTAACATTTTGGTCGTTGATGATGAGCCCGTTGCGCGACAATCCCTGACAGATATTCTCAAACTGGAAGGTCACAATGTAACATCAGCCCCCAACGGACAAGCCGCCGTGGAACATGTCCGCACGCATCCCATAGATTTGATGATCGTAGATTTGCGTATGCCCGGCATGGATGGCTTGGAAGTGGTGCAGGTTGTTAATCAAATATCACCTGATACAGAAGTGATTCTGCTCACTGCTTTCGGTTCAACAGAAACCGCCATTCAGGCTTTGCGCCTGCGTATTCATGATTATTTACTAAAACCCGCTTCTCCAGCTCAAATTTTGGCAAGTGTAAAGAAAGGGCTAACGCGCCGCTCGACAAGGTCACGCGTAAGCAGCGCAGCCGTCAGCGTGGCAGATGTGGACGAGGCTATAGAAGTTTTTTCGCTCAAAGACGGTACCACCGTTGACCTTTCCCGCCGTCAGATCAAACATAAAAGTAAAGTGGAACATCTCACACCTGCCGAAGGCCGATTGCTGCGGATTTTGATAGAGAATGAAGGCAAGGTATTTTCGCACCGTGAATTGGTGCTTTTGGTTCAAGGCTATGACACATCACAGCGTGAAGCGCCAGAGATATTGCGTCCACTGGTCAGCCGTTTGCGGCATAAACTGGATCAGTTCCCGTCGCTGTCTGAGCGTGTTGTGAGTGTGCGCGGCACAGGTTATTTGTACGAAGGAAATAAATAGTTGTTTGTGTTCGGAAGTTTGGCTTCCGAAAAAGACCCCAAAGGCTTCAAAACCTTTGGGGTCTTTTTATTCATAGGGTCCAAAAATATCTTTCGGTAAATCTGGAGCGCGAATCCACGAGAGCCAGCCGGTTTTGCCGCTATGCGTCGGCGCCACCGAATGCTCGAACATAACCAGAATCAGGCTAAAGCCGAGTCCGGCTGCGCCCATCCATTGAAGCAAGGTTAGGCTTTCTCCAAGCCAAATATGGCTAAAGATGATCGCGACCAAAAGTTCAGCAAGTCCTAATAAGGCTGTTTGCATTCCGCCGATTTTTTTCACACCGAGGAAAAGTGCGATCCGTGAAAAAATAGTTACAAATGTTAGCCCAACTACAGGCAGCCAGGGGGTGTTGTTTGTTGGCCAGGCGCGGTCAAATATTAAATAAGCTGGAATGACAACTGCGCTCATGGCAAGTAATGTATAAAGTGCAACAGTTGGCGCAGGGACTTCGTAAAGCACACGTTGATTAATAGGAAGGTGCATGGCGTACAGCACTGCCGCTCCGATCATCATCAGCACGCCGGTTAGATCAACGGAACTTTTTGGTACGCTTGTAAGTAACAGTACCGCGATAGTGGCAAGACCCACACGGAAGAATGTGAGGCGGCTTGGGGGTTGGTGGTCAAGAATGAGCCAGAGCGCAACGAAAAATGGATAAAGTGAATAAAGCAATTGACCAACACTGGCGTCGAGTCTTTGCAACGCAAGATAATACAATAGCGAGCCAAAGCCATTGATCGTGCCTGCCAGAGCACATCCAAACAGCCCTACTGGAAATATATAAAGGTATCGAGGATAGAACACTGCAACGACCAACAGAAGTATGCCTGCGGCAAAACCGGTACGCAATGCTACGACCGCAAAGGGCGTGAACCCCAGTGTGATCGCTAGTTTTCCAAAGACAGGCGCCAGCCCAAGAAATACTGCTGAACTGAATGCGGCTAAAATCCCGGCCGTTTGTTTATTTTGCAAAGATACCAGCCTTTACGGTCAATAAGGAAAGGAGGAGTGGGTTACTTTATTAATGCTTTAACTTCTTCTAGAAATTCGTCGTTAAGGAAATCACCTTTTT
>CAMCQT010000033.1 GCA_945877125.1 Candidatus Brevifilum fermentans
GTCCGCAGCACAAAACGCGGACTAAAGTCCGCGCTCCATAAAAATTTTCCTCAACACAGGAATTGCATTCATCACCGCTTTAGCCCGATGGCTGAGGCGGTTTTTTTCTTCCATTTCCAACTCTGCCATGGTTCTGTTTAACTCAGGAAATAAAAAGATGGGATCATAGCCAAAGCCGCCTGTGCCCCGTTCTTCGGGAATGATCTCGCCGTAGCAATTGCCTTCCACGATGTGAACATCCTGTTCTGGGACTGCGATTGCAATGGTGGCGTGGAAGTGGGCCGTCCACGGCTGCGGCTTGCCTTGCAAATTCTCCAGCATGTAAGCGCGGCGGTCTGCATCATTTGCGCCTGGCTTGGGATGATAGCGCGCGGAGTACAAACCGGGTGCGCCATCGAGCGCATCCACTTCAAGACCTGAGTCGTCCGCCAGGGAGATCAGTCCGCTGGCGAAGGCGAAGGCTTGGGCTTTTTTGGCGGCGTTTTCGGCGTAGGTTGTGCCGTCTTCATCCACATCCAGATCGAGGTTTATATCGGCGGGGGTAACGAGTTCAAAGCCTGTATCTTTAAGCAGGTCTTGCAGTTCAATTACTTTGCCTTTGTTGTTGGTTGCGATCAAAAGTTTATACATTTTATATTTTCCATATTACGGATTGCGGACTTCAGTCCGCATTTATTGGAGCGGACTGAAGTCCGCGTTCCTTTTTGTTAGAGCCCAATTTGCATGTTCGCGGACAAGGGGTTCATCGTCTTGCGCGGCTTGTTCCAGAATGGGAATATCATTTTCGTTTCCGTTGTTTCCAATGCCTACTGCCAGGTTGCGTAAATATCCGCGCCGTTTGGCGCGTTTGATGGGACTTTTCTTGAAGCGTTGATTAAACTCAACGGATGACAGAATCAGGTCTGAGGGTAGGACGGGCAGCGGGATTTTCGGCTCGAAGGCAGAATCAGCCTGGGCGGAGAATCGATTCCACGGGCAGACCTGCTGACAGGCGTCGCAGCCGAAAATCCAATTCTGCATGAGAGGGCGCAGGTCTTCGGGGATGTCAGTTTTGAGTTCGATGGTGAGGTAGGAGATGCAGCGGCGGGCGTCGAGGGTGCGGTTGGGGAGGATGCAGTGCGTGGGGCAGGCGGTGATGCAGCGCGTGCAAGTGCCGCAGTGATCGGTGATGAGTGCATCGTCGGGTTCGAGTTCGATGCCGAGCAGAATTTCGGCTAGAAAAAAAGTGGAGCCTGCTTTGGGATTGATGAGCAGGCTATTTTTGCCGATCCAGCCGAGTCCGGCGCGTTGGGCGAGATCGCGCTCAAGGACGGGACCAGTATCGGTGTAATATCGGTTGGGGATGGGATGCCCAAGTTGTTCTTCGATGAATTCGACGATTTGTTTCAATCGCGCTGGAATGACTTCATGATAATCTTCGCCCAGCGCGTAAGAGGCGATACCAAAGGATGAAGGAGGAGGGATGAAGGATGAAGGATAGGGCAGGGCGAGGACAAGAATAGATTTGCATTCGGGGAGGATTTGCTTGGGGTCGGCGCGGCGCGTGCGGCTGCGTTCTTCGGCAAGATAATTCATCGTGCCGTGCATGCCGGCGTTGAGCCATGATTCAAAAGTGGAATAATGCGCGGGCGGCTCAGAAGAAGTAACGCCAGCCAGGAAGAATCCCAGCTGGCGCGCTTTTTGTTTAATGGACTGTTTTAAATCAGTCAAGTTATTGGACGACAATTTTTACAAAAAGAGTATTTTCTTTTGTGCCAAATGAAATCCCTTTAGGATTCACCATTTGCCAATAACTAGAATATTCACCAATTGTAGTTGGCGCTTTGAAATTGACAGAGACATCAACTTCTCCACCAGGGGGAACTACTACACCAAGTGGTACAGGTACCCCGTTCATTTTTTCTCCATAGGAGTAGATTGGTACATATCCATCGCCCCAAGTGCAGTCGCCAGTATTTTTGATTTTCCATGTTTTGACAAAATCTTGACCAGGGGTCATCGAAGTTCCATCCAAAATGGTGATGTCTTCTACATAGATATAGTTATCACACAATGAGGCAGGTGTACCGAGTGCGGCCTGTGTTGGGTCGGTAGTGAGTATCTCTGTTGCGGTTGCTGTTGGCGACGGTTCAGGGGTGGGTGTTTCTGTGGGGGGCAAGGATGTGGGCGTGAACGCCGCTGCCGTAAGTGTAAATTCGGCAACAACCGTATTCGCCGCAGAAGTGCGAATGGCGAGCACGTCAGGGGTCGGCTCAATGGGGGTGGCGGGCGCGCAAGCGGCCAAAATCAAAGTTGCAATTACCGCGAAGATGATGAATTTAGATTTCATGAGTCCTCTCCTTATTTTGTATTGATCAGATATTTGACGTACACCATGGAGCCGAAGTAATTGCCTCCATCATCTCTTAATTTCCAGGCGCCTATGTGCTCACCCGGAACATTGCTCGCGTTTAATTTGACAATGAAGGTTATCCCCTTACCCGGCGCAGTAAAGTCTTCTTCTTTCCGAAAAACTATGTCATAGCCTTTAAAACCGGGGGTGGAAAGTGCAGACCAAAAGACAAAAGCATAGCCTTCATCCCATGCGCACGTCCCGGTATTTAGAAATTCCCAAGCTTTTTCATATGCCTGACCAGGCTTTAGTATTGCTCCATCGAAAGGAGCGCTTTCTTTGCCAGTCCATATTCCGTCATTGCAGCCGTTTTTTGTGGGGATCAAGCCGCTAAATACGGTTGGCACAGGCGATGCCAGGGGAGTTAATCCTATGCCGGGCTGAGCCGTGTTGAAAGCAAAAGGCGTGACAGTACTGCTGCCGCCGCCAACAGGAGCAAACGTGGGGGGAGCCGCCAACGTGGCTGTTGGAGCCATTGTATTGGTCGGCAATGGAGTTGCGGTACTTAACAAAGCCACCTGCGTCAAAACCTCATTAAAAGCCTGTGTTTGGATCGCGCCTATATCCTGTGTGGGCGCCGGGGTCGCGCCTAAATTGCACGAACTTAAAATGATGGCTAACGCCGTGTAGACTCCCAGCCATTGTAATTTGCGAAATTTCATTTTTATAAACCTCCAAAAAAGTAAACTTGTAATTACTCAACCGTTTATTTTCTTCTTTTTTTAATATGTGAAAGGTTTGCAGAAACAGCCTGTTTAATTACCAGAAAGGCAATCTTTAGGGCTTTGACTTGAGTAATTATGTTAACTTTATTATAACGCACCTACGGCACGGGCGTATCGGTTGCGGTGGCGGTTGCTGTAGGAGTAGGCGTAAAGGTAAATGTAGGGCTGGATGTGAAAGTTGGCGTAATGGTAGGCGTGGATGTGGGCGTAAATGTAGGCGTAGGCGTCACAGACGGAACACCCTGCCGAACGATATGCGGGTTAAGCCAGATAGCATTATCACTATTCTGCGCACCGTTTGCGCTGACCACAAGAATGAATTTTACCGTTTCACCAGCCAGCGAGCCTAGATCAAAATCAACGCGATAATATTTGCCTTCGTATATCTCATGCCAGCTTGCCAAAGTTTTGACCTGACCATTATTCTTGTAATCGAGCCGAAAAACCACATCACATTTTTTTGACTCATGCTGACAGTTCACAATGGTACGAAAGCGGTCACCAGACTGAACGGTGAAAGCTGGATACTGCCCGCTGATGATGCCTTTATTTTTATCCTGCGGCACAGTCAACAATCCGGGTTCATCTTCGGTTGCGCCATTTTCCATGACAGGCTTATTTAATTTTACGACAAAGCCCTTCGAGTCGCCGTCTGTTCCGGGGCAGGGAAGCGATCCATTATTATTTCCCCAATTTGCTTCGCAGTAGTTGGCTGCAAAATTGTAGGCGACGAATCCCGCGCCAGTCACCTTCACATCCACCCAAAAGGCGGTATTTGCGTCTGCGCCAAAACCAAATAACACGCCAGACGCATTTCGTAATTTCCAATAGCCGCGATAATTTCCGTCTTTATTGGGCGCAGTCAGCGTGACCGGTATTTCAATGGTTTCGCCAGGGTTAACGTTTTTGGTCAGCGCAACGGCTGAAGGTCCGCTCATGGAATCGCCCTCGCTAAAAACGAGCGCATAGGATGGAGTCCACGAGCAGGTGCCGATATTTTTTATACGCCAGATCTTGACGAAGTTATTATTGCGCGAAATAAGACTACCGTCCGGGTAGGTCACATCGCCGAGGAATTGCAGCGCATCACATCTGGACACTGGGACTGGTGTCTGCGAAATGGGCAGATTCGTCGCTGTGGCAGAGACCACAGTGGCAGTTGGCAGGGGCAATCCCGGAGTGGAAGTAAAACCTGTCGGCGTGCTGCCCGCTTCCAGCGTCTGAGCAGAGGCGGTGTAGAGTCCATTTAAAGTGGCAAACGTATCCGGCGTCGCTGTGCTTGCCGCAAAATTACACGCCAATTGAGAGATAATTATGGACAAAACAAATAGAAGAGTGGGGAATCGTTTTATAAACATGGTTTTCTCCGGAGTTTGGTTTTCCAAAGATTAAAGACGATTGGACGGCATCATTAGTTCCCGACAAAAAAGAGCCGGCTTCTGCCGGCTCTTTTTTTATATGCTGTTCAAAACCGCAGAACGGTCATTCTCCGCAGGTCTTGGTAAATGTGGCGCGAGGATATTCCTTGCCAATGGGAGATACAACCACAAGCGCCATCCATTTTTCACCTGGCGTGGTTGCGATATGAAATTTCCACTCATGCGAGATGGTTGTGGTGGTGGCAGATTCTATCTTTAGCGTTTGTGTATTCGATGTATTTCCATCACTCTGCGTCCAATAATACTTGAGAGTAATGGGACCACTGGTTGCGATTGTTGCATAAACAATATAGTTGACATTGGCAGGACAGCCCGTGGCAGGGTCACGCACTACATCGTACGCAACAGATGTGACGCCATAATTGGGTGTAGCTGAAGCTGAGACATCGATCTCGGCATAGAAAGGCGCATTGTACTGTCCCACGCCAAATTCAATACTATCAGGCGTTTGGAGCATCCACTTGGAAGTGTAAGTCGCCTCTGCCGTAGGCGCAGTAAATATGAGTGAGATGGGCACAGTTTGCCCGGGGTCTACAGCCTGAGGCAGGTTGTACACATACGCGCCGCCCAGCACATCACCATCCCAAAAGATGATCTTGTAACTGGTGTCCCACGCGCAGGTGCTTGTATTTTGAATCTCCCACGTTTTTGTAAACACGGCTCCAGGGGTGAAAATAGTTCCATCAGGAATGGTTTCACTGACCAGACTTGCACTGGCGCATTTGGATTTTGCAGTATTAGCCGGTAGTGTGGGAGATGCCACAGGAGCAAGCGGCGTGAGTGTGGGAGAAAACAGCAAAGGTGTTTGAGTAAAGACGGGCGCAACAGGTGCGGACGTGCTTGCGCTTTGAGTCGCATTTTGAGCCACGATGGTTTCCGCGACGGCTGTTTGTATGCCGTTCAATTCCTGCGCGGGGGTTGGCGTGCCATCCGCGCCGCAGGCTGTAAGAAGCAAAGACATCATTAAGATCGTAGATAAGAGTGTGTATATATTTGATTTAAACATTTTTTCCTTTCGTTATATACAGATTATTATACTGTTAAACAAGAACGCCCGGTTTTCCCGGGCGCTCCGTTTAATGAACTATTAATGTGTATTCTATGGACAGGTAAATGCAGATCGTCCGAATTGCTGGTTATTGGGAGTGTCAATATAAAGATCAAACCAGTTTTTTGTATTGTCTGTTGAGGTTGTACTCCACGAGGCGCTGACAGATTGTGTACCAGCCGCGGCAAAAACGAGCGCCGGTGGAACTGGCACAGCAGTTCCGTCGCCTCTGACCCAGTGCAGCGTCACGGTTCCGGGTCCATTGGTGGTGATGTCAGCGGTGGCTGTAAATGATCCGCAGCCGCCTGTATTGGTAAACGAGACGGAAGTCACTGCAAAAGCAGGAGCCGCAGTATTTGTGACAGTGGCGGTCGCTGCGTTTTGCACTTTAATATCCACATAGAAGGATTTACCCTGATTCCCGTTGACAATGGGCACAAGCACGCCGCCATTGGTATTGATGCGCCAATAGCCGCGATAAACGCCCACAGTAGCCGGCGCGGTCAGGCTGACTTCAAGATCAACTTCCTGACCAGGATTGAGCGCGCTGATCGCTTTTGTTGCGGGTCCGCCCATTGAGTCTCCGCTGTCAAATACCAGTGAAAAGCCAGTCCAGACACACGAACCGATATTTTTAATCCGCCATTTTTTGACGAAAGCCTGGTTGGGCGTCATGATCGTGCCATCGGGGATGGTCACATCCGTGATAAATTGCGCGGTATTGCAGTTTGTGGTCGCGGTAGCAATCGGGGTATTTGTTAAAATCGGCAGGGGGATGGGCGTCAATGTAGCGGGCATGGGAAGCGGCGTGAAGCTCGGCGTAACAAGTCCTGAAATAGGCGTAGCGCTTAGCAAAGCTTCAACCGTTTGGGCGGCGGCAGTGCTGGCTATGTCTTCCACATTTTTTGAAGGCAGGTTGCATGCGCTTAGAAATACAGCGAGGATAATCAATAAATTAAATAGGCGTGTTTTCTTTTTCATAATTTTTCTCCTTCTTATGAAAAGTATTTTACCGCAGGTTAAGTTCTGACGTATCCATCGCAAATCTCATCTGATTCGGAGAATCAAAAACAGGAGTTGTGAAAACTCCTGTTTGAGTAAATCAGATTTGGGATTGGGAAAGATGCGTTAGGCAGTTTCCACGTGCGCGCCCGCCATCCACAATCCAAGCTGTTCGCGGGTGGTTTCCTTTGCATCCACAATCGCCACGATCTGTCCGCGATACATGACCGCAATGCGGTCCGAGAGCGCTATGATCTCATCCAGTTCAGCCGAGATGAGCAAAACCGCCACGCCGCGGTCGCGCATTTTGATGATCTCGCTGTGGATATATTCGATGGAGCCGACGTCCAATCCGCGAGTAGGCTGATTGGCGATGACCAGTTTTACCGGGCGACTCAGTTCACGCGCCACAATCACTTTTTGCTGGTTCCCACCCGATAGTTTTCCGGCGCTGACAAAGGAAGACGGCGTACGCACGTCAAATGCCGCAATCAACTTGCGGGCATTTTCATCCAAAGCCTTGGGTTGAATAACACCGTGCTTGCTAAATGGCGGATGATAATAATCGCAAAGCGCCATGTTGTCGGTGATGCTGTAACTGAGCACAAGCCCGTGACGCTGACGATCTTCAGGGATGTGAGCCAGTCCCGCTTCGGTGATCACACGCGGTGTTTTGCCTGTTAAATCTTTTTCGGCAATCGTTACTTTTCCACCCGTAGGAGAGCGCAAGCCTGTCAGCGCTTCGGAGAGTTCGGTCTGTCCATTGCCTTGCACACCCGCAATGCCCAGCACCTCGCCGCCACGCACCGAGAAGGAGACATTGTGGACAGTTTCCAGGTCGCGCTGGTCGCGGACGTGTAACCCTTCCACTTTGAGTATCTCTTCTGTGGGTTTGTGATCTTTCTTGTCCACGGTCAGAATAACTTGACGTCCAACCATCATATTGGCTAGCTGTGCAGAATCTGTTTCAGCTGGACTAACGGTATTGATGACTCGTCCTGCGCGCATAACGGTAATGCGGTCTGCAACAGCCAGAACTTCCTTGAGTTTGTGGGTAATGAAGATGATGGAAACGCCGCGCGCAGTCAAATCACGCATGATGCGGAAGAGGTCTTCTGCTTCCTGCGGGGTCAATACTGCCGTTGGCTCATCGAGAATTACGATCTTGGCGTGGCGATAGAGGGTCTTGACGATCTCAACGCGCTGCTGGATGCCTACGGGTAAATCACCAACAATCGCGTTCGGGTCAATATCCAATCCATATTGTTTGGAGATTTCGTTAATCCTTGCCGCGACAGAAGCACGGTCCAGGGAACCACGTTTGACCATTTCATCTCCGAGCATGATATTTTCAGCAACGGTAAAAACGGGGATGAGCATGAAGTGTTGATGCACCATGCCAATGCCGAGCGCAATGGAATCATTTGGAGAATGTATCGCGGCAACTTTTCCGTTGACGAGAATCTCGCCTTTGTCGGGGTTGTGCAAGCCGTAGATGAGATTCATCAACGTGCTTTTTCCGGCGCCGTTTTCTCCGAGCAGGGCATGGATCTCACCCTTACGCAAATCAAAGTTGACGTTGTCGCTGGCAAGCACACCAGGAAACTGCTTGGTAATACCTTTGGCTTCCAGTACGATTTCTTCTTGTGGAGTTGTTGTGTTTTCAGTCATGGCAATCTCCTACTTCTCGTACGGAACGCCATCAGCGGCGGGCGGAGTGGTCTTGCCGATGATGCCCGTCAGAATGAACATGGTCAGAATATATGGCGTAAGCCCCACGATGTAGGATTCCTGGAGGAATGACCATTGCGGGGGAATCACATCACGGAAGATCTGCATATTGATCAGCATTGCCTGGGATGCGCCAAATACCAACGCGGCAGCCCAAGCTCCGATCGGAGTCCAGTTGCCGAAGATCATCGCGGCCAGTGAGATGAATCCACGTCCGTTGGTCAGCAAAGGTTCAAAGGACGGAACAGACTCAATCGTGAAGTATGCGCCTGCAAGCCCGGCAAACATTCCGCCGATGATGACATTGGCGTAGCGCATTTTGATCACGTTGATGCCGACTGTATCCGCCGCTTTGGGATGTTCACCCACCGCGCGCGTGCGTAAGCCCCAGCGTGTGTTGAATAAAACATAGTGAGAAATAAACACAAGCAGAATGGCGCTGATCGCAATCGGCTTTTGGTCAAATACGCGATTGATGGCTTGCACACTTTCCATACAAGTTGCCGATGCGCCGCAGACTGATGTAAACATTTCGGTGATCGGAACATGGATGGTGGGCAGAACGCCTGGTGAGCCAGGGACTGTGCCACCGAAGACACTGCCTTTCCCAAAGAACAACTGGCGATTCAAAAATCCGGTCAGACCAATCGCGAGGATGTTGATGACTGTTCCGCCGATGATCTGGTCAACCTTGAAGGTGATCGAGAGCACCGCATGGAGCAAAGCCATCAATCCGCCGGTGATTATTGCAAAGAACACGCCGAGCGTAATACTAAGCCCGGCCGGAAAGCCATAGAGATTAAACATGTAAATACCGCTCAGCCAGCCAAAGAATGCGGCGGTAAGCATCATCCCTTCGATGCCGATGTTGACCACACCTGCACGTTCACAGAACACGCCCGAAAGCGCACCCAGTGTTAACGGTGTAGCTACTGCAATTGTGGTTGCCAGCATACTGGTGATGATCAACAAGGGCGGCTGCTTTACCTGTCCCACCATTACAACCAAGCCGAAAAGAACAGCAATAATCAAACCAATGAAGCTAAAACGTCTCCAGTCCATAATTCTCCTAGCCTCCCCAGCCGCGGGTAAGCACCACGCGCTCGCCTTTGGCTTTGATGCGATAGATATAGCGCACAATGGCGTCTGCCGCGACAAAGAGCAGGATCAATGCCTGTAGCACGGATATTAAATCCACAGGCAGTTGTGTCAGGAACTGCATACGGGTTGCGCCGTTGCGCATGGCTGCAAAGAGAAGCGATGCAAGCACAACGCCCAGAGGATGAGATCTTCCGAGTAAGGCAATTGCAATCGCATCGTAGCCATAGCCAATGGAGAACCCAAGTTCGTGACGATAATTTAAGCCGGTTACTTCAATCGAACCTGCCAGCCCAGCCAACATGCCCGAAAACAACATGGTAAGGATAATGGTGCGCTTCACGTTGATGCCCGCGTATTTAGCCGCATCTGGATTCAAGCCCACTGTGCGGATCTCGAAGCCAAGCGTGGTTTTGTTTAATAACCACCAGATAAAGAACGCAACCAGCAAAGCAAGCACAAAGCCCCAATGCACGCGCAAGCCGTCAAAGATTGGCGAAATACGCGCACTTTCTGCAATCAAAGGCGTGCGCGCAATGACGTTTGTGGGACTTTTATCCTTCATGATGCCATTCAGCAAAAACGAGGTTGTATTCAGCGCAATGTAGTTCATCATAATGGTATTGATGACTTCGTGTCCGCCAGTGTATGCCTTAAGCGCACCCACAATGCCAGCCCAAACTCCACCCATCAACGCGCCAAAGAGAATGGCTAATGGCAGGTGAATGTAAACGGGCAAAGCAAAACCAAGCCATTCAGGCAGGGCGTACCCGATCAAAGCTGAAAAAACAGCGCCGACGGCCAATTGACCTTCCGCGCCAATATTAAACAAACCACCTTTGAACGCCAGCGCCACAGCCAGCCCCGCAAAAATATATGGGGTTGCCCAAATAGCCGTTTCACTCCAGGCCTTTTTTGAACCCATCGAGCCTTGAATTAGACCCTTGTAGGCAAGAATTGGATCTCCGCCCACGAACCAAATGATAACTCCGCCAATAATCACCGCAGTCAAAATAGCCAGAAACGGAATTAAAACAGCTTCTGAAATTGATTGCAGGATTTTTTTTATTAGCGAATTTGATTGCTTTTCTGATTGCATCCTTCGCTCCAGTGAAACTTATGAATTAGTCTGACAATTATATCAAACTAATATAATCATTTATGTTTCGATCTCCGCCAGCAGACCCAACTCGGCAAGCGCAGCAAGCACCTTCGCTTCCGCCCCGCTTTTGATGATGACCGCCGTTGGACTTAATACCTCGCCCAAAAATTTAGCCGCCTTCGACTTGCGCATCTCATCCATAATCTCGGGCCGGTTGACTCTTAGCACAAGCAGACTCTTCACCCGGGCCTCAGTGCCGTGCGCTTCCCATTGTTTGAGCGCCTTCACCAACGCCGGCGAGACTGCACCGTTTGTATATTTCACCAGCAAAGTCAGCAATTGTCCGGCTTGTAATCCCTGCTCTTTGGCTTGCGCCAGCGAACGCGCTGTAACCTGGTATTGATATTCATCGGGCTTATCCTCAGCCCACTCACAAAAGCGTGAAATTTGATAACGCACAGCGCGAGAGAACGTCCGAGGAACAGTGATTTTCCCGTTGGAAGAAACAATGATTTTCCCGTCGAAAGTCGCAGGTCGCAGGTCTGACTTTTGACCCTTCGACTCGCTCAGGGCAGGCTCTTCGACTTTCGACTTAACTTTAAACGCCGTCGCATCTCTCCCCGCCTCCGGTGAAGCCAGGTCTGCCATTCCAAGCCAGTGCAGGATTTGGATGAAACGCTTTACCAATGCGCCATCCACTTGATCCCAGTAGGCAAAGCCGCGCAGGTATTGTCCATCAGATTCGCGTTTGATGAACCACGAGTCATAGTCACCGGCGGGGCGTTGAAAATCTGGAAATTTCTCCTTGATCGCGCGAACAAACGCGGGGATGCTCCACCATTTATCTTGCGGAATCGAATTCACCAAATCCATCAAAAATTCACGGGTAACCTGCGGTTGATTTCTCCACTCGCCTTCGCAGATCAAATTTGGGGTCATGCGCAGCTCGTCAAAAGTCTGTGAGGATTGCCATGCTTCGATGAGCAGTTTCAACGCATCGGCGCGCGGGGCTTCGAGGAAGGATTTTACTTTTTCTGCCTGGGGTACGCCTTTTTGTAATAATCCGGCTGTCGTCAAAAGTGCGGTGAGTTGTGGGTCAGATTTCCAATTTGGTTTCCCCACCCGCAAGGCCGCAAGATAAGTCGTCGCGTCGTCGAGAATGCGGTCTGACGTGGAATTTTCAAACGCTTTTTCGACAGGAGTTGCCGGGCGTCCCAAAGGTTCTTCTTTTTTTTCTGTCTGGGCTTCGTGCCATTCGAGCTTAATTAATTCCAGAAAATCATCCGGGATGTATGCGAATTCCTGTGCGCCTTTTTCTGAGTCGAAAAATGCTTTTGCGAAAAAGCCATAATAAAAAAGTGACTCTGCGGGAGAAATAGGTTTGAGGTGCGGACGTTCACGGTCTCGTTTGCCTGCGCCCATTTCGCGTACTTCGCCAAATTTGCGGGCAAAGGAACTCCATTCCATTTTTCCATTCGATTCGACGAGAGATTTTAGGGCGGCACGTGCCTCAGCGGAGAGAATGTCTATTGTTTCACGAACAGGCTCAGGGTCGATGAGAGAGGCGCAGAGTTCTTCGGTGGCAGAGTCCACCTCGCTCGATTCCAGTTCCAGCCCCCATAATCCAGCTATGATGCGGAGATGTCCAATATCGTATTTGAGAAGGGTGTGAAATAAATCAGTCATGGGGTAGGGAAAGGATGAAGGATGAATTATGAAGGATGAAAAGTATACGTTGCATATTTACCACTTACCAATTACCAACTTACCCTTTTACGACCTTTAGCGCTTGCGGCAAAATTTCAAAACTTGCCTTGTGAAGATTGCTTCCAAAGCTCGTATAAATTTCGCCGTCCACGTGGATGTAAAGCGGAAGGTCGGAGGAAAGTTTGAATGTTTTGAATTCGCCCATGCGGATCTGCTTGAAGCGCATGTGTGTGCCTTTGAGAAATTCGGGGATGAGGCGAAACATGGTGGCGCGTGAAACTTTGTTGACGGTCAGGAATTCCATTTTGCCATCCGTGTTTTTTGAATCAGGTGAAAGCATAAAGCCGCCGCCTTCGCGCGGGCCATTGCACAAGGTGAGCATGATCACATCCTGTTCCCATTTTTGGGTTTCTGTTTCTATTTGCATTTTAGCGGCATTGTGATTCAAGATGATGGTTTGAATGACCGCCGTGAGGTACATGAGGAAACCTTTGACGATGGGCAATTTGTGCGAGCGGATGGTGACTACCGCATCAAAGCCAATGCCGATTGTGTTGTCGAAATATTCTGTTCGCCCGTATTCGTCGGTGATCAGACCTATGTCTACTGCCTGGATGTTTTCGCCTTTGAGTGCATTGGACAGTGCGTGCGCGGGTTTTTCTGTGATGCCCAAAGAATACGCAAAATCGTTGCCTGAGCCGATGGGCACAATGCCCAGGACGGGACGTTTGTCTGCGGAGATTTGCATCAGCCCGTTCACCACCTCGTGAACGGTGCCATCTCCACCCATGGCAATGACCATATCACAGCCTTCTTCTGCGGCTTGTTTGGCAAGTTCGACGGCGTGCGTGGGGTAGACTGTTCCGCTCCAGGTTAGTTCACCTTTGAATTCCTGTGCGATGGGGCGCAGGTCATTGGCGGTTTTCCAGGCACGTCCCAGATCTGCCATTGGGTTGAGAATAAGTTTGACTTTGTGAGGCATGGAAAAACTCCTGAGTTTGGGTTTGTAAGGATATAACCCCGCGTTTTTCACTTTGGTTGCAAGTAAAAACGCCACATCTCTGCGGCATTTTTACTCTTTAGTATTTTTCGGTTGAATTGTTATGGGGTGCAAAGGACCTGTGACACCCGTGGCGACGACGAATGAGCCGCGGCTGTGCTTCTTGCCTTGATATAAGGAGGCGTCTGCGGCGCGCAAAAGATCACCCGCGCTTTGCGAATGGATCGGATAGATGGCGATGCCGGCTGTGATTCCCAACTCGGCTTTTTTGTTTCCGGGAAACGGAAAACTATATCCCTTCATTAATTTAACGATCTTACTCGTAACGGTTGTGGCTATGTCCAATCCTGTATCGCGCATGATGAGGGTTAATTCATCGCCGCCGTAGCGGGCGAGGAAGTCGGTTGCGCGCATATTTTCGGCGAGATAGGTAAATACAGAATGTAAAACTTCATCCCCAATGACATGTCCGAATATATCATTCACGGCTTTGAATCCGTCCAGGTCCATCATCACAACTGCGAATTGTGATTTCATGCGCTTTGCGTAGCGAATCTCTTCCTGCAACCGGTCTTCCAAAGCACGACGATTGGGCAATCCGGTCAGGCTGTCTGTATTGGCTTGTTCGGCGACCATTTTATGTAAACTTGCGTTGGAGATTGCCACCGCCGCCTGGTCTGCCAGCAAGCCGATCAAACGCAATTCGGCGCGTGTAAACCTGCCGGTTGTAGACTTTGAAAGGTTCATCACCCCAACGATGGCGTTGTTAAATTTTAGCGGAACACCAATAATCGAGCCTGTCCAAAACTCCGGGTTATTTTTATAAATAGGATGCTTTGCCATATCCTCGATAATAAGTTTTTCTCCACTGTTGACCACGAAATAGGTCAGCCCATCAGAGCGCGGCACGGCAATGGGTTTATTCTTAACACCCGCTGAATCGACGGATGCGCCAAAAATTAGCTTCCCGTACGAATATAAAAAAATATGCGCCGCACGCGAATTTTTCACCAAGCGCATTGCCTCGGTAACCACTGACTCCAACACAGTTTGCAGGTCAAGACTGGATGTTAAATTCAAGCTTAGGTTTCTGAGCGAGTTGAGTTCGTCTGCCTGTTGTTTTACCAGCGTCAACAAAGAGTGCCTGGAAACGATCTCTTGTGTAAACAGCTTGTCTTCGTCTTTTTCTCTTGAAGCAGGGGAAGACTCGGCAACTTCTACAAGCACTTTAATTAACTTTAATATGCCTTCTTTTTCCTCTGCTGGAATCGAAGTGTCTTTGTCAATAATTTCCCATGCGTGCTGAAAAACGTCCGCTTGATCTTCCCTATTGTCTGTCATAGCCTGTCTTTTTATCATACCGTTTGGACGGTAGCAACATCCTGTTTATACTATTATACACAGAGAAATCTCAATAACTTCGCGCGATGTCATTGCGAGCCGCTGCTCTTGTACTTGGCGGCGAAGCAATCTCAAAGCAATCAAGACAAGAGCAGATTAGACCTCTTGCAAAAGTCCATTTTGCCACAGAGGTCACAGAGAAAAAAGAGTTTTAAGAGGTTTTCCTCAAAGGTCTCTGTGTACTCTGTGGCTACTTATGCAAGCGGTCAATTGCTTCGTACGCAAGCGCAGGTGTGGCACTGTCTGAGTAGTTACTTTTTACGAACCCCTAAACCTCATAAGAATAAAGGATAGTTTCCATTTCCTGCGGGGTCAGTCCGCCGTGATGCCCATAATGCTTTTGTTCATACTTATCCTTTTCATACCACCAGACCGACTCGTAACGATAAGGCAGAATCACCAGATTCGCCACCCGCTCACGAAAGCGGAGCGAAATATCCGCGCCGAAATACCCGTCCGCAATCAGCGATTCAGTTTTGACCACGTCCGCTTTCCCCTCCAGACGTTTCGCAAGAAAGGTTTGCGCTTCATCCAGTTTTTCATCTTTGATGTAAAGGAACATATCACGCGGTGAACCTGCTGGTACAAGCAACTGACCTTTGCGATTTGTTTTCAGAAACTGCTCAACCCCTGCAAAACGCGGATCGGTATTCAAGTAAGTTGTGGTCTGTGGATCAGTTTCGCACATGCCGTGATCGGCGGTCATCAGGAACAGGATTTTCTTTTTACCCTTGAAGACACGCTCAAAATAATGCTCCATCATCAGCAGGAAGGTTTCAATCTCCGCTTCGGTTTGCGGGGCGTTGGGACCATACTCGTGCGCGAGCGAGTCGATCTTATCGAAATAAAGATTGACGTACGTTGGGTTGATTTGTTTTTCCAGCAGCAAGCCAAGGTTTATAAGCGCCTCGGAGAGCGTCTTGAACGAAAGTATTTCCGAGCCTTGCATGGCGATGCTGGAGTAAGTGGACGGTGTGTAATCTCGTATCCCAAAGTTGAACGAGTCCACGCCCATGCTTTTTAGTTCGGGGTAAAAAATTCCCCTGGGGTAAATCGCCGCCGCATCCACGCCAGCGGATTTGAGCGTGTCGCGTTCTTTGGCGCCTGCAAACGAAAATAACAATGGCGCGATGATCTGATCCACCTGCGGCTCGTAGTAAAACCATTCATGCACGCCGCTCTGACCCACGGGCAACCCCGTGTGGATGGTTGTCACATGCGCCGCAGTGGTGGATGGAAATTGCGAAGTCAGTTTTTCAATTTTGCCATGTTTGGCAATGCGCTTGATAAAAGCCGCGTCTTGAAACCGTTCGTAAAATCTCCAGCCGAACGCATCCACAAAAAATAAAACAACAGCGTCATATTTTTTAGAAGCGAATGCGTCTTTGATTCGGTTTGGAATTCCCGCAAACCCGCGTGAGTCGTATCTTGGTTTTACAAAAGTTTTATTCAATCTTCCACCTGTTAAAATTGTAGTGCGAGATGCTCATCTCGCACTACAAAAATTTACTTCATCAGTCTCGCAACTTTTCTGCCGATCTCCACCGCAAAATTTGTTCCCCGATCCCACGGGTAAACCTGACTCATCGAGGCAAAATACAAGCCTTCAATCGGTGTTTGTATTTCAGGAATATTTTTTGAGTGGTTCACCAAAGGCACGGGCTGGGCATAATTTGTCTTGAAAACCCAAATCTTCTTGACCCAATCACGGCTGAACTCAGGGTTAAATTTTTGAAAGGCGGGGATAAATCTTTCCAGCAATTCATCATCGCTCATCGTGAAATATTCGTGACCCAACTCCAAATAATCGCCGGCGTACATAATATAGTCGCCGCCGAAATTCTCCCTCGGCACAAAATTGGTGTGCTCCACCAGCGCCAAAAACGGGTAGCCTTCATCCTTCGGCACGTTGAACCAATAATAGCCTTGCTTCGAAAGCGGCTGATTCAGCGAGAGCGTCATCACCACCGCGCCCATTGATTTCAAATCCAGCAAACCTTTCAAATAATTTTCTGGCAGATCGGGACATAACTTCGCCATCAGATTGGGCGACGACGTGACCAGGACTTTGTCGAAGGATTCGCCATCCACGGTCAAACTCGCCGAAGCCTGATCCTGCTTAATGGACTTGACCGGTGCGTTGAGTTTTATCTCCACACCCATCGCGCGCAACTTCTCCGCGAACAAATCAGCAAACTTCTGAAAGCCACCTTCGAACGTGCCAAGCCGTGTAGTGCGGGCGTGCATCCGCGCCCAGAGCCATGCCATGTTGACATCTTTATAGAAGGAGCCAAATTTGCCGATCAACAACGGCTTCCACATTTGCTCGTAGACTTGCTTGCCTGCGTATTTCATCATCCACTCATCGGCGGTCACTTTTTCCAGCGCGCGCCAGTTTGTGGTGATGCGGAGAAATAATCCAACGAAGCCGAATCTAATTTTGTTCAGACCAAATCCCAGCCCAGGAAAACGAAGCGCGTTTAGAATCGAGTCAAATGGATACCATTTATTTTTGTACAGCATCACCGTCAACGGGCGCGGAAATCTCACCTTGTCTTCCAATCCCAACTCGCGGATTAGACCGAGCATTTCCGAATCGCTTTGAAACCAGTGGTGATAAAACTTCTCCACCGACCAATCCCAATGCGGCTCTTTGAAACCTGAGGCAAGTCCGCCCACATAATCAGCGGCTTCAAAAATGGTCACATCGTGACCCGCTTTTTTCAAATCCAATGCGGCGACCATGCCGCTGTATCCTGCTCCAACAATTGCTATTTTCATTTTTATGTCCTTTTCATGTCATTGCGAGGAGGGTGTTCTCCCCGACGAAGCAATCCCCGCGTAGCACGAGATTGCTTCGTCGCCAAAAAACGACTTCTCACAATGACATCATTTTATTTTGTTTCTTCCCTCAAGTTGTCACTCCACTTCAGCCCTTCGCGCGCCATAAAATATGCGCCCAGCAAGGTGATGGGAAGCCAGAGCGCGACATGCAAAGTGAGAGTATATCCGGCCGCGGTGGCTTGATCTACGCCATATGCCGTGAGAACCGCAATGCCCGGCGCGTCAAACGTGCCGATGTAACCCGGCGCAGATGGGATGGTGGTGGCGAGATTAACGATGCCGTTCATCAACATTAGCGCGAAGAATGATACTTCAAAATTAAACGCGTGCATCACGAACCAGTACTTGCCCGTCTCCAACAGCCAGATGATGATCGATGTAAAGAAGACCATCAACACGTTAAAGGGAGAGCGCAGCGAAGCGAGTCCATCCAGAAATTTGTGCATGATGCCGGTGACTTTGTCATGCAAGCGTTTGGGCATGACCCGTTCAATGATCCAGAAGCCAATTTTTGCAGTGACTTGCGGAAACATGGCCGCCAGTAAAAAGACGACCAGCGCACCGAGAAAAACACCCGTACCAACCACCGCCACTTGTTGAATGTTGCCCACAAAACCAGATGCGCCTGTCAGTTTTGCCAGTTCGGGCAAGTTGACAAAAACAAACGCCAGCATGACAACACCGTCAAAAATTCTTTCCACGATAATCGTGGCAAGCGATGCCGAGACTGGTACGCCTTCCTTACGTTTGAGGATCACGGCGCGCAACACTTCGCCTGCGCGTGCGGGATAAATATTGTTGCCCATGTATCCAATGGTTGTGATGGGAAACATGGTTCGCGTTGGAATTTTCTTGATGGGTCCCAGCAGGTAATGCCAGCGCCACGCCCGAATCCACACGCCGATAAAGTACACGCCAATACCTGGGATAAGCCAGAAGTAATTCGCTTTTTGTACGGTTTCCCAAAAATCATTTAAATGAAGTCCGCGCAGGGAAAGCCAGATAAAAATAACGCTGATTAATACGCCGAGCCAAAACTGCCATTTTTTCATAGTTGCTGATTGTACCAAAGGAAAGCGAGAGGAAAAGATGAAGGATGAAAAAAAGTCAAAACCCTTCGGATATAATAATTTTGAGATTGACATAATAGACCTCTTGCAAAAGTCCATTTTGCCACAGAGGTCACAGAGAAAAAAAGAGTTTTAAGAGGTTTTCCTCAAAGGTCTCTGTGTACTCTGTGGCTACTTATGCAAGAGGTCAAATATAAAAGGATTCCCCATGAAAAAATATTGGATAAACATTCAGGATTATGTTCTTATTACGCTTGGTACATTAATTCAAGCAGTCAGTTTGTGGATATTTTTTGTCCCTGCCAATCTGGCTTCGGGCGGCGTGAGCGGCGTTGCACAGTTGATCAATCACTTTACGAACTGGCCCATCGGATTGATGGTCTTGGTCGGCAATATTCCGCTCTTCGCGTTAGGCTGGCGCTTCCTCGGCGGACGCCGTTTTGCGCTGCGGACTGCGGTTGCGATCATCACCTACTCTTTTTTCACTGATACGCTTTTGAAAATCCCCGCCTTCTCTTATTATACAAATATTTTGATCAATGACCTGAAAGGCGATATTTTCCTAAACTCGTTGTACGGCGCCATCATCAGCGGCATTGGCTATGGATTGGTCTATCGCGCGCGCGGCACAAGCGGCGGCTCGGATATTCTGGCGCGCATCCTCAACTATTGGCGCGGAATTTCGATGACCCAAAGTTACCTCATTGTGGATACGGCCGTGATTCTTGGCGCGGGATTTGTTTTTGGCTGGAAAGCGGCTTTGTATGCCATGATCACCTTATACGTCAGCGGACTTGTCTCGGAGACCGTGCTTGAAGGCGGCGAGACTGTGCGCGCGGCGATGATTATCACCAGCAAGCCAGAGGCTGTCTCGGCAAGAGTGATCGAAGAACTGGTGCGCGGCGTGACCTATCTCGAAGGACGGGGCGGCTACACGGGCACTTCTCGACCCGTTTTATATTGCGTGGTTTCACGCGCAGAAGTGGCCACGCTCAAATCGCTTGTTAATGAAATCGACCCCGAAGCATTTATGGTGATCGGGGTCGCACACGAGGCGTTGGGTGAAGGCTTTAGACCGTTGAAAGGAAGATGAATGGGGAATTCAGAATGATGAATAAAAAGCCCGCCGAGTTTCAAGAAACTCGGCGGGCTTTTTATTTACCAATTTACCAATTACTTCCGCTTGATATAACCAAACTGATTTAACATATTTTGATTGTCGCGCCAGTCTTTTGAAACCTTCACGCGCACTTCGAGGAAAACTTTTCGTCCACCCATTTCTTCGATTTCTTTGCGCGCGGCGCTGCCGATGGATTTGAGCATCTTTCCGCCTTCGCCGATGACGATTCCCTTTTGCGATTCGCGTTCCACAAAAATGGTCGCACCAATGTAAGTCATGCCGTTCTCGCGCTCTTTGAACTCGTCAATGCGAACAGCCAAACTGTGCGGCACTTCGTCGCGTAAAATTTTCAGGCAGGATTCGCGGATGAGGTCTGAGGCGATGTCGCGCTCGTAAGAGTCGGTCACTTGTTCTTCGGGATAATCGGCGGGGCGTTCTGGCAGCAGGCTGATCAGTTTCTCGAGCAGTTCATCCAGCCCGATTTTTTTCGTAGCGGATACTTTTATCGCTTCGGCATGGTTCAGCAGTTTGACATATTCCTCGCTGCGGGCAGACTCTTCATCAGGTTGGAGCGTGTCTATTTTATTTAGAACCAGCAATCGGGAGGCGCGAAGCGGAAGTTTGTTGAGCATCTCAGCGATGCGGATGTCGTCTTCTGTCGGCATGGAAGATAAATCCGCCAGCCAGATAATCACATCCACGCCTTCTGCGGCTTCTGTGGCTTCGTAATTCAGGAACTCGCCTAATTTGTGACGAGCCTGATGAATGCCGGGCGTATCGACAAAAACAAGTTGAGCCTTTTCGTTGGTGAGGATGCCAAGCTGACGGCGGCGGGTGGTCTGCGGACGAGGCGAAACAGCGGCGACTTTTTGCCCAAGCAACGCATTGAGCAAAGTGGACTTGCCCACGTTGGGGCGTCCGATAATGGCGATAAAACCTGAGCGGTATTCGGTCATGATTGTTTTGGTTTCCAATTTACAACGGCGAGGCTGGCAATAATTAATACGGCGCCTGCAAATAATTGCCAGGAGAGTTTTTCATTGAGAAAGATGACTCCAAGGATAACACCGCCAGGGGGAAAAGTATACGTGACCATGGTGGTGCGCGTGGGTCCGATCTCGTGCAATAAATAATAATTCAAGGTCATGGCAATGCCTGAGCCGAGAACACCAAGCCACAAAGCGGCGATCCATGTGATAGGCAATACCGGAACTTTGAACGGGACTTCCGCAACGGGGCCGATCATCCACATGAATAGGGTGGCGGTCAGGAGCGGAGCGGCGGCGCGGACTGCGCCATTCACATGCTGAGTCACCTTGCGGGCGTACACGGCGCTGCCTGCATAAAAGAGCGCAGCAAGGATAACCGCCGCCTGCCCCAGTGCAGAATTATGCGCGCTGGCGAAGAGGTCTTTGCTGAGAAGAATAACGATACCTGCAAACCCAATCAGCAAGCCAGTCACTTTTTGCGGAGTCATCTTGTCGTCGTGTAAATAAAAATGAGCAATGACCAGCGTGAAGAGCGGAACGGTTGCATTAAGAATGGAAGCCACGGCTGAGTCGATGGTCTGCTCGCCCCACGAGATGAGGAAGATGGGAATGGCAAGGCTGGTTGGCCCGAGGATGGCAAAAATACCCCATGTCTTCCAATCACGCGGCCAAACATCTTTTTGGTAAAAAGCCACAGCCACGGCAGTAATCACGCCAAACAACAAGCGGAATGCCACCAGCGCCATGGGACCCACTTCCTGCACACCGATCTTGATCCACAGAAAAGATGAACTCCAAATAATGCCGAGAGCAATAAAGGCGATCCAGTGTTTTGTTTTCAACGTACTCCTTTTTTTAACCACAAAGGGTCACGACACTTGCACCGCACTGCGTTTGGTGCAGTGCAAGTGAGGTACACGAAGGAAGATCAAAAACTTTGTGACCCTTTGTGACACTTTGTGGTAAATGAACTTAAATCTTCTTCACCAAATAATACTCGCCGCGCTCAAAGCCGCGATCCAAATAATAGTGACGTGTTCCAATTGCAGAAATGACCGCCATGCGTGAAAAGCCGTTTTTGCGTGCCACGTTCTCAGCTTCTTCGAGCAGACGGGTGCCAAGTCCCAGATGTTGGGCGGCGCCGGTTTGCTCTGCGCCGACGGCGAGCGACTGCCCATAAACATGCACCTCGCGGATTAACGCCGCGGCATCGAGGTCAGACATGCCGGTCAGCGCGGAGTTTTTTGCGGGCAACGACAAGCGGATAAATCCCGCCAGACCATCATCGGGCGTAACGAAGGAGATGAAATGTTCCTCGGCTGATCCTGCCTGGTAGGTCAGGTCGTCGAGGCGCAGGGTTTCTGCTTCCACAACTTTGCCGCGCACTTCGCGGCAGCGCACACACTGACAGACCGTGCCGCGCTTTTTCATTTCGCTTTGAATATCCTGCCGCAGGCTGGTGCGCGTGTTTCCTTCCACGACGTTGTTGCCCGGAATATCGCGGATGACTCGGTTAACTCGGCAATAGCGCGGAATGCTCGGTTTGATGTCTGCGATTAAATCCACTAATTCCTGGGTGGTGTATGGATGAAATTCACCGCGCTTCCAATATTCGTACAATTCGGCGTTGGCCAACAATTGATTCGGGTAGATTTTTATTTCGTCGGGACAGAAATCAGCCCACAGCTTGGCAAAGTCTGCGCGGTCACTTTGCGGAGTCGCGCCCAGCAGGTTCGGCATCCAATGCAAAACGATCTTAAATCCGGCGGCGCGCAGCAAGGCTGTAGCTTTGCGCGTGGATTCGACATCATGTCCGCGTTTGTTGATTTCCAAAATGTGGTCGTCAAAACTTTGCGCGCCCATTTGAACTTTGGTCACGCCGAGATGACGCAGCCAGCGCAGTTCATCGGCATTGATTTCATCGGGGCGGGTCTCAATCACAAGTCCCACGTTGCGATGGGATGTTGTTTCATTTATAGTTTGCGCCTGAGAAATATCTACTCCGGCGGTTTCAAATTTGTCGGCGTGCTCGCGAAGCGCTCCCCTTTCGAGTTCGTTCATCGCGTCGAAACAGCGTTTGATAAACCATTCCTGATAATCGCGCCGATACGATGACCACGTGCCGCCGAGAATCAGCAATTCGATCTTGTCGGTGGGATGACCTAAATTTTCCAGCGCACGAAGCCGCGCGTGGACTTGCTCGTACGGATCAAATTGATGCTCCAGCGCACGCATCGCGCCCGGTTCATCAGGCAGGTAACTCTTGGGCATGCGCACATCGGTGGGACAAAAAATACATTTGCCCGGGCACGGATAGGCTTTCGTCAAAACTGTGACCGTGGTCACGCCCGAAAGAGTTCGCATGGGTTTCATGCGGATTTTATCCAGCAAGATTCGGTCAGCCTCAAGCGTGCCCGCTTCCACCATTTGATTGTAGGCGGCGACCAGCGCGGCTTTTGTCAGGTAGCCTTCGCCATCCTCCAGCGGATGTGCGCGCAGAGCGCGCATCACATCGCTTCCCTCGCGGACTTCATCCAGCACAATATGCGCCAGTGCAAGTTTCTCTGGCGTGAGGATGTTAAATTTTTTCCAGCGTTGTCTTCGTTCAGAAATTTCCATAAACAGCGTATCCAGTCCAAAGACTTCCGAAGTCTTAAAGACTTCGGAAGTCTGGCTATTTAACCTTTGTCATATCCATTTGAAATTCATTTTGCGATTCTGAAATATCTTTCTTGCTGAACATGGCAGTGTGCAAACCACATTCAATTTTGCCGCGGCCTGCCCAGCGCCCGGCGCGTTCATCATCGTTCACGCCAATGGCGATGGTACACGGCGCACAGCCCACGCTTCGGTATCCTTTTTCGTAAAGCGGATGCGACGGCAGATCGTGTTCTTCTATATATCGGCTCACATCAGCCTTTGTCCAATTCAACAGCGGATTTATTTTGAGCAGGCCATCTTCCTGCAATTCCAGAAAATTTGCGCGCGCGCGCACCGCAGTCTGGTCACGGCGAATGCCGCTGATCCATGCTTTATAGCCTTTTAGCGCAGTCTGCATGGGTTGTACTTTATTCAAATAACAACACAGGTTCGGGTCTTCCACCGGCAGCGCGCGCGCATTTTGGCGCACGAACGAATCCCAGTGTGAAGCGCGGCGCAGGTCAATAATATTCAAACCCCATTCCTCGGCAATCTTCTCGCGGAACATGAGCGTATCCCAAAAGTGGTAGCCTGTGTCAATAAATAGAACCGGCAGATTAGGGATAATGCGCGTTGCCATGTATAGCAGCGGCATGGATTGTGTCTGGAACGATGAACTCATTGCAATGTACGGCGAAAATCTGTCCGCCGCCCATTCGATAATCTCCTGTGGGGTCTTCGTTTCAAACTCTTTGGAAAACTTCTCGATCTTCTGTAACGATAACATGCTGGCATTATACCGTTATAATCTTGCCATGAATTCCGTCACAGCCGAACGTTTGCTTACAATCAACCGAGAATTTTACGACCGTTTTGGAGATCAATTTTCAGCCACCCGCCAGCGATTGCAGCCCGGGGTGAGGAAAATTCTTGAGACCATTCAGGCGGATGTCTCCGTTTTGGATCTGGGATGCGGCAACGGGCATTTTCTACGCGAGTTGTTTGGGCGTGGTCACCAGGCTCCGCTTCTCGGCGTAGATTTTAGCCTGCCCCTGCTTCGAGATGCAGCGTCCAGTCTGGGGGTGGAGTTTCGCGAAGCGGACTTGTCTCAGTTGTCAGTAGTTAGTAATCAGTTATCAGTGACCAGTGATCAGTTACTGGTTACTGATTACTGGTCACTGATAACTGCCTTTGCAACTTTACATCATATCCCGTCCACCGAAATGCGCTTGGATATTTTGCAAACCGTCCGCAAATTGCTGAAGCCCGGCGGAAAATTTATTTTATCCAACTGGCAATTCCTGAACAGTGCGAAGCTCAAATCACGCATTCAATCATGGGACAAAGTTGGGATCAACGAAAGCGATTTGGACGAAGGGGATTATTTATTAGACTGGCGCAGCGGGGGAGATGGCTTGCGGTACGCCCACCATTTTTCAGCGGAGGAACTGCTCGGGTTGGCAGATCAGGCTGAAATGCGTGTGACCGACTCTTTTCTATCCGATGGCGATGGGGGCAATTTGGGGCTATATCAGATTTGGGAGTGCGTCTGAGGCGTTTCGCTCATAATCACGCAATTACGCCCTGCGCGCTTGGCTTCGTAAAGCGCCGCATCTGCCCGTTCGATCAATTTACTTAATGTTTCGTGTTTTGTGGCTTCTGCAACGCCTATGCTGATCGTAATTCGCAGTGGACCTGCCTCTGTGGTGAAGGGTTCTTTCGTGATCGTTTTGCGCAGCCGCTCAGCCACGATGCGCGCCGATTCGAGATTGGTTTCGGGCAGAAGGATCACAAACTCTTCGCCGCCATATCTTCCGATCACATCCACAGCGCGAGAAACGGTGCGGCAGCGTTCTGTAAGCCCGCGTAATGTTTGATCTCCCGTTGCGTGACCATAGTGATCGTTGACTCTTTTGAAGTGGTCAATATCCAGCATGAGGGCACTGAATGGGCGGTTGGTGCGGCGCGCAAGCAGGAATTCAATTTCTCCAATATGGAATAAACCGCGGCGGTTGTACACACCTGTCAACGAATCTGTGACAGCCTGGCTTTGCGCTTTTTCGTAGATACGTGAATTTTCAAGCGCAACCGATACCTGGTCGGCAAAGGCTGCGGCAAAGCTGATGTTTTCCTGCGTAAATTGGTTGGGTGTTGTGCTGTCAATGGCGAGCAAGCCAATGAGCCGATCTCGAAAAACAAGCGGCACACCCAGCCACGAATGGATGTGGTCGTGCGGCGGTTTTTTGAAATCCTGGTAGACATCGCCAATTTCTGACAGAAGATAGGGCTTGCCGGTTTGCATCACAATTGTGTTTGGGTTATTGCCGGGCACAGGAAAGCGCACGCCAACCACTGCGTTCAGGTCGGCAAAGCCGCTTCCACCTATGATTTCCAATTCGTTATCATTAAGCAATTGCACAGATGCGGTATCGTATGGGACTACCTGTTTTAGTTGTTCAAGAATACGGGAAACAGTTCCATCCGTTTCAAGAGTTTCGGTAACAGCCGCGCCTGCTTTACGCAAGGTCTCAGAAGCAGCGGCGCGGCGTTGCGCCTGCTCCACTGCTTTGAACTTCTCAAAAGCCAGCGCGATCAAGCCTGCCGCCTGTTCGGAAATTGAAACTTCTTCAGGTTGAAAACGATGATATTCCTTGAAGGAAAGGATGAGTGCGCCAAGTTTGTTTTTTGCCGCGCGTAATGGCAAAACGATCAGAGAGCGTGACGGGCATTGCTGGGCAATTTCACGATCCAAATAGGGCGAGTTATACGCATCATCCACGATCAGGGTGTGTCCAAGTTTCAGCGCTAATTCAGTAAATGTGTAATGACCTGAAACAGGTTGAATGGAGAGATACGTATCTACATTTGTGGCGTATGAGGCCAGCGGAAATGAGCGCTCGGTGTCTTCATCCCACAAAGTGATGAAACATTCATTGGCATGGATCAACTTGGCCAGGTGAACCACGATGTCTTCTGCCATATGTCTTAATGATTTTGCCTGCAAGGCTTCACTCACAATCTCGTGCAGCAGGCTTAAGGCCTGCTGGCGGCGGATCAACCTTTGTTCGGTTCGGGCGCGGGCTTCTGCCGAGCCAAAAATACTTGCAGTAATATGGATCACCTCCAACTCTGTGTCTGTCCACTGACGTTCATGAGCACACTCGTCAAATCCAATAAAGCCCCACCATTGGTTATCCACAAAAATGGGCATGACCGCCACAGAAAGAACACCCTGCCCCCCCAAGAGAGCCTGCTCAGATTCGGGGAACTCGCGCAGGTTTCCGTAAATCGCATTCCCCTTCGAGAGCACCTCCTCCCAACGGCTAAAACCCGCTTCACGCAGGTTTATATGTTGTAGTTGTGGATTATTCATCTGGGACATAATATCTGGCGCAGCCCACTCATAACACTGGCTGGAATGGACGGCGCCCTTTTCATCTGAATAATTCATAAAGACATAGACACGGCTTACATCCGCAGCCTGTCCGATCTTCTCTAAAATGCCCGGTATATTATGTTCCCAAGCTGATTCTCTCAGGAATTTTTCAGCAGCCAGCCCAACGGCAGACATCATCGTTTCCCGCCTGCTGAGCGCAGCCACTGTCTTTTTTCGCTCTGTAATATCATGCAAGGTAATCATGCTATTGGAACCAGATAGATTTTGAGAAGTATTCGAAGTCGTGACTGGAGAAACGGTCACCTCAAAAACCCTGGCCTGATCGCCAACCCCGAGCATCATCTCCGCCTGATGCTCTGCCCCCGTCAGATAAGATGCCAGTGTTTCTCCATATTCGTTTGAAATTCGATTAAGCGGCTGACCCATCACGTCCTTTTCCAACCGCCCAATCAGACTCTCGATCCATGGATTAATGTATAAAACACGTTGATTCGAATTAACGACAATGATGCCGTCTTTCATATTTTTTAGAACAGAAAGATGTTCAAGCGGCAATATTTCCAGCAGACGGTAACGCACAATTGCCCATGCAAGCCCAAGCCCGGCGGGTAAAAAAAATAAAGGCGTGAGATTAAGGTTTGGGATGGGGTTGATCTTACTGACATCCAGCAGACTACCTACCAAGGGGGTCAACAACCCAAAAATAACAAAGCTGATTTGAATGTGATAAACACTCGGTCTTTGCGCCAATTCCACACTAAGCAGAATACTGGCGAAGATCATCAAAAAGTACGAATAAACAACCAGCATCCAGAAAAACAGCCTGTAATTAACTTCCAGTAACTTTAGCCCATTGATTTCTGAAATGCTTTCCATGTTCCACATCAGGTGGTGGAATTCGTTTGTCCACGCCAAAACGAGAGCCAAAAGAGGGACAACCCAGATCAAAATTCTGGTTTGCAAGGTAAGCAAATGGCTTTTGCCCGTATATTCAAGCGCAAAGAATAAAAGGAAAACGGGAACAGACACAATCCCTAAATATTCGATCTTTGTGAGAAAAAGCGCCGTCGACAGATCTGGAAGAAACAACTCCGCACTATACGCAAATGACCAGACCGACAACCCAACCATCATCCATGCAAACGGCGTAACAGCCACAGCAGGCCGCTTGCGCCATGCAAATAATCCCAGCCAGGCATAGGGAACAGCGGCTAGTAAATAAATGAATGAAACGTAAAGATTAGGGTTGTTTTGCATGGCTATTTCTGGAGTTCGGAAGTTCTACTTCCGAAAGTCCAAAAGTAGAACTTTTGGACTCCAATCATTGTCAGTACTTCAAGAAAGGGCTTTGTAGTGGCGACTTCCCTGGCACCGCCCGCCAGGGCAGGTGTAGTCGCTTTTTAGCCGAACGACTGAAGTCGTTACTACGTTTTCGTGATGTACTGATTGTTATAAAATCACCTGCTGCGGATTAACCACATACTGCCACCAGTTATTGTGTATCCCGTTCTTGCGCCCCGCCACGCGCGGGAAGTGATTGAACCACCACTTATGGTGTGCGCGGATGTCGCCGCTGCCCCACTCCGACGGGCCCACGATCCGCTTGTCACCTTTGAAATTAGGGAAATTCAGTTGCCAGTCGTAACACTCGCTGATCACTGGCGTGGGATTATTCCATTCATAATCAACCTGGCTGTTTGGCGCAAAGTGGATATTGCCGCAGGCTGATTTGCCCGGCGCAACTTTTTCGTAGCGGATGAAGCGCCTCCATAAATTTGCATCGCCGCTTAATTTGCTGAACGTTTTTTCCATGATCGATTCAGCGCGATGTCCATAAGCCTCGTGCATTTCGCCGATATATCTTTCAAACGAAAAGCCCATCAAAACAAAACGGCGTTTGCTGGCTTCTGTGTTTTTCATCGCAGGCGCATTGCACCAGAAAGCTCCCGGCCCGCCCATCGCGGATTCATAAAAGCCGGCATGTGGAAAACCAAAGACCCACACTTCGTCAATTTCATTTTTCGCCACGCGCTGCAACACGTTATATTTATTAAGGATGGCATTGTAGTCAACTTCAGATGGCGTATGCGGCGAAACCCTGCCCAGCCAAACATCCATGTAAGTTTGCGGGGTGTATTGGAAACCATCAACCTTGGCAGGGAATTCATCCACATCTACACGTTGAACGATCTGATAACGCGCCAGTCCGCCGCTGACCTGGAGCAGGTCCGCCATAAAGCCGGTGAGCAAGTCACTCGGACGGTACCACTTCATTTGTTGAGAAAGTGTCGTTCCCGTGGATCTATCCATGATGGGGTCGTAGACGATCACCAGCACTTTGCTGTTTGTGATCTGCGCCGGCTCGGTCAGGCTGTCGCTGGGATATTTTGCAGGTCTGAAAAGATTGGCGAGAATGGTGAAAATGTTGGGCATGATTTTCTCCTTGTGTACCCAAGACTCCCTTCCCATTTTGGGGGAAGGGCTGGGGATGAGGGCTTACGGCATATCGATTGCAAAATAGACTTGCCCATCAACCGCCAGGTACAACACATGATTTGGACCCACAGCCACTGCCCCAGCGGGACCAGATGCGACAGGATTTGCCGAACCAGTTGTCGGGCGGAATTGGTTTTGTAATTCAAGTGTGCGCGGTGAAAAGCGCAAAACGCCCTGCGTATCGGCATCCAACAAGAGAATGGATTGGTCGGGCAATGCGGTAAAAAGCATCTGCGTGAAGTGTGCGCTGGCAAACAGATTGGCATCTTGATAAGCCGCGAAAGGATTCGTCAACGGAGCCGGATCCTGACAGCGCGTTGGTTTGGATTCGATGCGGCTGTAGGAACAGGTCGAAAGATGACCGTCCGCGTGGAGCATGTATAGGTCGTCGCCAGAAATAATCAGGTCGATCACATCCTGTTTTTCAGGAGTCTGCCCGCCGAAGAAAAAGTAGGGGCGGTCAATGAACGTGCCGTCTTTGCCGTTATAAACCCACACCGCGCGCGCGAGCGCATCCAGCACGTAGAGATTGCCGTTGCTTAATGTGAAGGCGGTCACACGTCCCCAATTTGTATCTGGCGGCGGCAGGGGAATTGCCTGTGCCACCTGACCCGGCGCACAGTACAAAAGATTGCCAGCCGCATCAATACCCAACAAACTGGCATTGATGGAATTCAACGCGGGTAATGTGGCAATATCTACCAGCGCGCCGACGGTGTAATTGCCGTATACGCCTGGCTTGCAATTAAATGTTGTATCAATTTGGAAACCGCGTCCGTTGTTTGAACCTTGCGCGCGGAGCGCTTCTCCGGTTACCGCGTTGAGCAGGAATAGGTCTGTTTCATTGGCGGTCATGCGGCTGATGTCTATGCCAAGATTGGCGCTGAATGCGGGGCTGAACTGCATCCGCGTGATGCCCAGTAATATGTCGAGATTGGCTTCTGCTTCCTGACGGAGTAAAAGGGTCTCGGCAGTCTGGCGGTGTGATTCGGCGATGTCCACATTCAAAAGAATGTTTTCCCATGACTGGCGTTTTTCCACGGGGTCGGTCAGGGTGACAGCTTGCTCACGCATGACCTGCGCCTGCCGGAGGTAGGTTTCATATTGCAGACTGCGCCCGTAGCGCAAATAAACGACGCTCGCAATGGTGACGACCATTAAAGGAATAAGCACAGCCATAAACATCATCGAAGCATTGGAGGGTGCGACGGTGTCGGTGGCTTCGGTGTTGGGTAATAATCGCGGCAGGAAATTCTTTAATCTATCGCCAAGTGATTCGCTTACGCGCCGCGTAGATTGAATGCCCGTTGCCAGCATCTTCGCGATCTGGCGTGTCAGCGCGGAGGGTTCGCGCGGCGTTTCTCTGCGGTTGGGTCGCACAGGTCTTTTTACTGGCTCAACAACTTTTTCGGCTTCGGTTTTTTCTTCTGCTTCAATTACTACAACAGGCGCAACAGGTACGACTGGCGGAGGTACTTCTGCGGGGACGGGTTCACGCTGACTGGGTTGTATTCTTGGAATGGAGGCGGGGAAATCACGCGGCGCAGTGCCGTGCGTGTGCGGCAAATTGGTCAGCGGATTGGTGTGCTGAGTTTCATCCGCGGGTGATTCTTCGGGTTGCGGTGAGTTGGCATAGGCCGAGGGTTGAACAAGATGCGCGGACGGCGCGGAAGCGGAATCTGCATTGGGCGTGGAAAATGCCTCTTGAACCTGTGGCAGATTCTCGGTTAAGGAAGGTTGCGGGGTCACATCCTCCTTTTTATTCTCTTTCGATTCCGGCAGTTCACTTAATAAATTCAAAACGCCCGCGCCGTCCGTGGCCTGCATCAGCACGGCGTTTACATCTTCGTGGGTCAGGGTCATTAAGCGGCGGCGCATTGAATCTAATGAAGCCGGACTGGGGTCGTTGAGCGTGCTATCCCACGCAGCCGGCGACCTGCCGAAGAAGAGCAGACGGTCGCCCGCGCTCAACGTGGTTTGTGAATAATAAACGCTGGTCGTTTGATTTGTGCCAAGCCCCTTGCCCGAAGAGACCGGCTCGTAAATATGGCGCATTTCGTTTTGGCTGAACCAGAAAGCGTGCATGGGGCCGCTCAACGCGATGGTAAATTGCGTGTCGCGCAACGCCGCAAGCGTCAGCCAGCCAACTGCATATTGTCCGCTTCTGCTGGAGGTCATGTTGCGTTCGAGCAGGTTTGTATTGACATGGTCAGCCGCGGTGCGCAGGGCGCTGGTGAGCGAGCCTGATGTTTGATAAAAAACAGCTGCCGCATCTTTTGCAACCTGCAAGTATTCACTGGTTGAGAAAGTGGAGTTACCCGTCAGCAATAAATACACGACCAGACGATCTTTTTCACGGCTGCGCGCTGCGTTCTGCGGCGGGGTAAGGACAATCAGACCAGGCAGATTGGCGATTTCCTGTCCGTTGATGCGGTAGAGAGGGGAGAGAGTTAAGTCGAGAGTCATGTAAGAAAAAACCTTGTATGCGTGTCGGAAAAGAGGTGAGCAGGGAAAAGTAAGAAGTGAAAAGTACAAAGTCAAAAACTTCCTGCTTCATACCTAATTTCTAATCACTATTATTATAACTGGTAAAATTCGGCGGCTATGAAATATACACTTCACACAGATTTCTCAGAAATTAATCCACAAGAGTGGAATGACCTCTTAACAAACTCCATCACCGACACTCCTTTTTTACGCTACGAATATCAATCCGTTTGGTGGGAACATCGCGGCGGCGGCGAATGGCTCTTCAAAAACGCCAAACTGGTTTTGGTCAGCGCGCGCGAAGATGAAAAACTGGTCGGCATTGCACCGCTTTTCATCTCTGAATATGACGGACAGTCTGCGCTTCTTTTAATTGGAAGCATCGAAATATCTGACTATTTGGATTTGATCGTGCGGATGGAAGACCACGCGCCCTTCGTCACAGGCTTGTTGGATTTCCTCGCCTCCACCCTACCCGATAGTTGGCGCGGCCTCGACTGGTACAACCTACCCGATTCATCGCCCACCCTGACCGCACTCCAAGCCGAATCGGCACAGCGCGGCTGGACTCATCTCGAAGAGATGTACCGCCCCACCCCGCGCATCGCCTTAAACGGCGACTTCGACGAATACCTGGGGCGCGTGGAAAAGAAACAGCGGCACGAGATCAAGCGCAAGATGCGCCGCGCTCAGGAAAGCGGACGCAATGTGCGCTGGTACATCTCAGACCTCAACGACGTGGAATCTGAAATCGACTCGTTCCTGGGTCTCATGGAACACGACGAAGCCAAAGCGGGCTTTTTGCATGACGCCATGCGCGAACAAATGAAAGCCATCATCCACACGGCGCACAAAAACGGCTGGCTCTGGTTAGCCTTCCTCGAAGCCGACGGTCAGCGCATCGCGGCAAATCTCAACTTTGATTACAACAACAAATTATGGGGCTACAACGCCGGAGTCAACCGCGATTTTATGGAACTCTCCCCCGGCTGGGTTTTGCTGGGATATGTCTTGCAGTGGGCCTGTGAAAACAATCGCTCCGAATTTGATTTCATGCGCGGCGACGAAGAATACAAATACCGCTTCGGCGCGATCAACCAATATGTGATGCGGGCAAAGGTGACGCGCAGGTAATTGGCTTCGAGTTTTTTCTACTCCCAAGCAGAGTCCACGCCCGCCACGCTCCGCGAACGTAAACCGCTGGGCGGCTGAATTTGGTAACACAATAAAGAACCCCGAAACTTGTTGCTTCGGGGTTCTTTTCTATACTTCTTTAAGCAGTATGCTATTCAGCAGATATCAGCGATTCGGCAATCTTGATTAATTCTCCAACATCCAGATTGGAAAGTATTTCAACTCTTGTAGCGCCGATAAAAAAGGTTAGTCTGGCGGCATCGGTGTAGTCGAAAGCCGCAAGCGTGGGAGCTACGTTCGCATCGATACCTTCCACCGTTCCGCTTTGAGAACCTTCTCCAGCAGTAACGACCCCACTGGCTTCCAATTCACCAAGCGAAGACTGCTCATAGCGTCCAGAGAGTCCCGTATTCAGTGCGGCGGGCTGTCCGTTTAATGTGGCAGCGTCGCCTTGTGGAAGGGTTTCGCCGCTTTTGGCAACTTGCTGGGTAATGACCAGGAATTTATCACCCGCCTGGTAGAGCATTTCTGAAATATCACCAAAAGCGATAAACATCGCGCCGTCGCTGAATACAGCGGGTAAATAGGTTGGTTGCATCACCTGATATTTCATCGCCTCCCCAGAGACACTGACATTAGCAACAATTTCAGGGTTATTCGGGTCATGGAAAGTGAAGCTAAACCACTCAGCAACCTGCGCCCGCACTGGTGGGACAAAAGCGACTGTGGCGACCATGACAAGTAACATGGCGAGAGCAAAAAAAGCAAACTTGGTTTTCATAGGAGTATTCCTTTTTGTTTGTACAGTCCGCCAAGGAGCATTTTGCATTCTTTGAGTAAATGCCTTGCTTGGCAGAGGCTGGATATTGGATAGCAATTCTTCAATTCCACTTTCATCGGGAGCGGGGTAACCAGAAGGTCTTTGGGGGGTATTCATGTCTCATTCTCCTTGCAACTGATTCCAGTTATTCTTCAAACGGCTGAGCGTGCGGCGAATATTTACACTAACATTATTTTCTGTCATATCCAGATGGATGGCAATCTGTTTGACTTGCCATCCCAGAATATACCGCAACACTATTATTTCACGCGTTTCATCGGACAGATTTTCCAGCAGTTTCCATAGATTTGCCGTTTGCTCACGTGATATCAAATCGGCTTCGGGCAGGGCGTTGGCATCCAACATAGTTTCGATTTCCATGTTGTCGTCTACAGCACGTACCTTCTTGCGGCGCGAAGCGTCAATGACCAAATTTCGAGCGATGTGCAAAAGCCATCCGAGAGCGGCTTGGTCAGTACCAGAAAATCGATGACGGGTAGTCCAAGCACGCATGAACGTTTCAGCAGCGATGTCTTCCGCATCCTGTTGCGCCCCGTCACTAAGTCCGTAAACGTAGCGGAACACACCCATATAATTCTGGTCATACATGCGTGCAAAATCACCATTATCAACAATCGAAACTTCGCTTTCACGTGAGAGCCAGTGTTTAATGGTTTTCAGGGCGGAATTTTTTAGCAATTAGACCTCCAAGATTTGAGATATGCGCATTCAATATATAAAACGCACTCACATCCAAAATCTGACAGGATATATTGGTATTTTAGCATCCAGTTTCTCAACCCCTATTTTTTTGTGTCATAATGAGCGACAGCAAGCATCTCACTCCATATTGTACGCGGCTACAAAAACGCCGCCCAACAAAGCGTGGTGTGCAGTGGACGCTAGAGATTCTGTGAGGAGAAAAAAATGAATTTTGGGTTATTTATGCTTTGGTATTGGAGTGCATATATCATTGTGACATTGGTGGGAATAGGGCATACTATTTTTAATTGGAAAGTATTGAAAATGGAAATTACGGTAGAAAAAGTTACCAGTATGTATGATATTGTTCCCTATGCCAGAACCGTCCCATTTCATCCACTTTATAACATTATCATTTGGCCAATTTTCTCTTACCTCTATTTATTACAGGCAGGTACTGTGAATGTATGGCGAGAGGCATTTGTTTTAGGCGCAAGTTGGACGTTAATTACCATTGTTTTTGATCTGTTCGGGTGGGTGATTATCAAGCACCCGTGGAGAATGACATTTAAAGAAATGTATGTGGATTACCAACCTTGGATAACTTTTATTTATATTTCCATCTTTGTAAGTCCATTTATTGCCGCATTATTCATTTGAGAATGAAAGAATTCTATGAAACGGCAATAGAACAACTCGTCACTTTTTAAAGCATTGCTTGGAAGTAATTCCTGAAATTGAATTTGGCAGAGACGCCGCCCAACAAAACTGACACCTGACGCTAGGGATTCTGCGGCGTTTATAAGCATTTTTCTGGCTTCGAGTTTTCCTGCTCCCAGGCAGAATCCACGCCCGCCGATTTATATTTTCTGAATAGCATTTTTATATCTTCGGGATTATGATTAATGAAAATTCTGGAGGTTCCCCCATGCGAGATTTAACAAACGAAATCCTCGAACTGATCCGCCGCACGTCATCCAGTCTGCCGCCTGATGTGGAGAAGCGTTTGCGTGCATCCATTGAAAAGGAAGAACCTGGCTCCCCAGCACGCGGCGCGTTGGAAACCATTCTCAAGAACATTGACCTATCGCGTGAAAAATCCACGCCCATTTGTCAGGACACCGGCACGCCCATCTTTTATGTGCATTACCCCGTGGGCATGTCCACGATAAAACTCAAAGCGCAGATCCGCTCTGCGTTGGCAGAAGCAACCAAACGGTCATTCATGCGCCCGAACGCCGTGGATGCCATCTACGATAAAAATACCGGCAACAACCTCGGCGGCGACGACTTCCCCTACGTCCATTTTGAAGAAGTCGAAGGCGAAGACCTGACCATCGAGTTGATGCTCAAAGGCGGCGGATGCGAGAACGTGGGGCGGCAATATTCCCTGCCCGATAATTCCCTCGGCGCGGGTCGTGATCTGGCGGGCGTGCGCAAAGTCGTTTTAGATGCGGTGCAAAAAGCCCAGGGGCAGGGTTGCGCCCCAGGCATTTTGGGCGTCTCCATCGGCGGTGATCGCGGCTCCTCCTACATCAAATCCAAGGAAGTCTTGTTCAGCGAAATGGGCACACGCAACACAGACCCCAAACTCGCCGAACTGGAAGAACGCCTGACCAGCGAAGCCAACGAAATGGGAATTGGACCGATGGGCTTCGGTGGCAAGACCACCGTGCTGGACACAAAAATTATCGGCTTGAGCCGCTTGCCTGCCTCGTACTTTGTCTCTGTTTCATACATGTGCTGGGCATATCGCCGCCGCAAGTTGACGGTGAAAGGCGACGAGATTATTTACGATTAGGAGAACATGATGAAACAAATAACCACTCCAATCACTGATGATGTGATCCGCAGCCTGAAGGTTGGCGACGCGGTTGCGCTCTCTGGCATGATGGTCACAGGACGCGATGCCGTCCACAAATGGATGATCGATACGTTTATCAAAAAGACTCGCGCTCCGCAGGGCGACGATCTGCAAGTGTATGAAGAGTTGAAGAAAATATTGAACGGCTCGGTCATTTATCACTGCGGACCTGTGGTCTCAGGACTCGACACCAAGGAATATAAATTTGTGGCGGCGGGACCAACCACCTCTATTCGTGAGGAACCGTATCAAGCCGACGTGCTGAAACACTTCAACATCAAAGGTGTAATTGGCAAAGGCGGCATGGGCGCCAAGACCTTGAAAGGCTGTGAAGAAACGCCTGCGGTCTACTTCCATGCCATTGGCGGAGCCGCCTCCTACATCGCGCAGACTGTGACCAAAGTGCATGGCGTGTTCAAGTTGGACTTTGGCGTACCCGAAGCGATCTGGGTCATCGAAGTCAAAGAGTTCCCCGTTGTCGTCACCATGGATTCGCACGGCGGAAGTCAGCACGCGGTGGTTGAAGCATCGTCAAAGAAAATTTTGGAAGATTTGCTGGCGCGCTAAATTACGAAAATAAGTACACAAAAATGGGACTGCCAAATAAAGGCCGTCTCGTTTTTGATTCGGATCGCGGACTTTAGTCCGCTTGCTCAGAACTGCGGACTGTTGCAGATTAACAATTAAATCGAGCAATCCTTTCAAGTCACTTTGAACCACTGAGACACAGAGTCACTGAGTTTTAATGCCTTTTTCTCGGTGTCTCCGTGCCTCAGTGGTTAGGCATTGGAGTTATTTATTGCTCGATTAATTTGCAAAAGTACTGAAGTCTGCGATCCAGTTCAATTCATGCGCCCATTGTAAAAAGACTGATATATAATGAAACATCATGCTCAACTCTATGCGCCGTTTATTTGCTCCACCTATTTTTGCGGACGAAGAGAAAACGCGAAACGCGTCGATTCTTAATAGCTTTGTTTGGAGCGCCATTGGCATCCTTTCAGTAATTATTATTTTTCGTATGATTGTTTGGGCGGAAAATGGAGTTGTGCCTTTATTGATTTTACTGGCAATTGTGATCGTGTTGGCGGCGGGACAGATCATGATCCGTTACGGGCATGTGCGCGGCGCGAGTATGTTTTTGGCGGGCGCGTCATGGATTGCCATGACCTATCAAGCCTGGGAGGCAGACGGCATTCACGATGCGGCGGTTTTCGCCTATATTATTGTGATCATACTCTCCAGCCTTTTATTGGGGTGGCGTTTTTCATCTGTTATGGGCGGACTAAGTATGGCGGTCATCTGGTATTTTGCCGTTATGGAAAAACAGGGGGCGCGTATTTCACATGTAGATGACCCCATTAATTACGCGCGTGATATTTCAGCCGTTATTGTCCTTGTTGGCGTATTGACCTATTTGCTAATCTCAAGTTGGTCACGCACTTTGGAATCTGCCCGCCTTGAATTACAAGAACGCCTGCGTGCCGAGGAAAAATTACAACGGCAGGCAGACTATCTCGCCGCGTTGAACCAAACCGCGCTGGGGTTGCTGAACCGCTCCGAACTTCAACCATTACTTGAATCCATCCTGACGCGAGCCTGCGACCTGCTTAATACCCAGCACGGCATGATCGACCTGGTGTTACCTGATGGATCAGCGCTTCAACAGAAAGTAGGGTACGGTGTTCTCACTCAATATAACGGGGAGCGCACTTTGAAAAACGAGGGGGTAACGGGGAATGTCTGGGCGAGTGGTCAACAACTAACAATTCAAGATTATCGCACCTGGGATAAAAGCCTGCCCGAATTTATTGACGCAGGCTTCACAGCAGTGATGGGCGTCCCTCTAAAAGTAGGAAATGAGATCATTGGAGTGCTGGCAATCTCCTTTGTCGAACAAGATCGAATGTTCACGCCGGAGCAGATCAACCTGATGGAGCGTTTTGCCGCATTGGCTTCCCTCGCCATTGACAATACCCGTTTATATGAACAGTCTCAAAAAGAATTACAGGAACGCCGCAACACCGAATCCGCTTTACGCTCCAGTGAAGAACGGTTTCGCAAAGTGTTTAATAACAGTTATGTTGCCATTGCAATTGTCACATTGGAAGAAGGAACATTCCTGGAAGCCAACCCTGCATTTTGGGAATTAAGCGGACTTCAACCCGAGACCGCGATTGGGCATACCGTGCTGGAATTAAATATGTGGGATGACCCGCAAAAGCGCCGTGACTTCGTGCAGGAATTACTCGAAAAGCGCTCCCTGCACAATGTCCATGTTGAATTCAAAAAAGAGAACCAACCGAACAGACCTACCATAGCATTTTATGAGCTGCTAAATATTGACGGACGCCTCTGTATTCTCTGCATGTTCTACGATGTATCAGAACAACGTCAAGTAGAACGCGCGCTCAAGGACAATGAGGAACGCATGCGCGCCATTCTTAGCTCCATCCCCGACATGATCTTTGAAATATCACACGATGGAACCTTTTTAGACTTTATGGCCTCCGCCGAGTTAACTCCTATAATGCCGCCGGCGCAGTTCATTGGAAAAAATATAAATCAAATATTTCCGTCAACCATTGCCGAGCAGACCATGTTTGCACTTGGGCGCGCATTGGATACCGACCAGGTACACGCCTTTGAATATGGATTGCCCCCCGCAGAAGAAACCCAGTTTTTTGAAGCGCGTATCTCAGCCATCACCCCCACCTCCGCAATGATGATGGTGCGCGACATCAGCCAGCGCAAATGGGTGGAGACCGAACGCGAGAAACTCATCAACGAACTTGAGGAAAAGAACGGTGAACTGGAACGTTTCACCTACACTGTGTCGCATGACCTTAAGTCGCCGCTCATCACCATCAAAGGCTTTCTTGGCTTCCTCGAACAGGATGCCGCCAGCGGCAATGTCGTACGCTTGAAATCAGATATTCAACGCATCGCAAATGCCACCGACAAAATGCAATTACTTCTCAATGAATTACTCGAACTCACACGCATCGGGCGGTTGATGAATCCGTATCAAGCCATCCATTTTGAAGAGCTCGCGCGTGAAGCCGTTGAACTGGTGCATGGACAGATCCAGAGCAAGGGAATTCAGGTCTCCATTCAGGAAAACCTCCCAACCATCTATGGAGACCGTCAGCGCCTGATCGAAGTAGTCCAAAACTTAATTGATAACGCCGCCAAATTCGCCGGATCGCAAATCAGTCCCCGCATCGAGATCGGTCAAAATGGATACGAAGACGGCAAGCCGATCTTCTACGTCAAAGACAATGGCATCGGCATTGACCTCATTCATCATGACCGCATTTTTGGTTTGTTCAACAAGCTGGATGCGAACTCCGAAGGCACAGGCATTGGGCTTGCCCTCGTTAAGCGAATTGTCGAAGTCCACGGCGGCAGGATCTGGGTCCAGAGCGAAGCGCAAAATGGGGCGACATTCTTCTTCACGCTTCAGCCCGAACCCGCCGCTTGATTCGGTGTTATAAATGGCATTATCTCATCTTTGGAGGATTGTTCATGAAACGTGCAGTCAGCATCAGCATTGGCTCATCTAAACGTGACAAAGCGGTTGAAGTCACTTTGCTTGGCGAAAAGATCAGCATTGAGCGCATTGGCACAAATGGCGATATCGAAGCCGCCGCTTTAAAATATAAAGAACTTGATGGCACAGTAGATGCCTTTGGCATGGGCGGTGGCGACCTGGGCGCCATGACAGATGGAAAATGGTATCCTTTTTATTCAGTACTGCCGATGGCGCGCTATGTCAAAAAAACACCTTTAGTAGACGGCACTGGATTAAAGAACACGCTTGAAAATAAAGCCCCCGGGTTTATAAATGAGAAAATTGGCGACTACCTCAACGCCCACGGCCGCAAAGTGCTGATGACAGCCGGCGTTGACCGTTGGGGACTCTCGAAAGCATTTGTAGATGCCGGCTTTGAAACCGTCTTCGGCGACCTAATGTTTGGCTTGGATCTTCCGTTTGCCATTCACACCCTAGGCCAGCTTAAGACTCTCGCCGCGCTGCTCATGCCAATTGCCGGAAGATTACCTTATTCATGGATCTATCCCCTCGGCGAAAAGCAGGAAAAACGCACTCCCAAGTGGGGAAAATACTACGAGTGGGCAACCGTCATCGCCGGTGACTTCCATTTGATCCGCCGGTTCATGCCTGACAATTTGGAAGGCAAAGTAATCGTCACCAACACCACCACAGCCGAGAACGTGGAAGAACTCCGCAAAGCTGGCGTCAAATATCTCATCACCACCACCCCAGTTTTGGAAGGTCGCTCCTTCGGCACGAATATGATGGAAGCCGCGCTGGTGGCTGTTGCTGGCAAGGGACGTCCGCTCACCTGGCCTGAATTAACTGAAATGCTCGACAAGCTCGGCTTTGAACCTCAATTACAGGAGTTGAATTAATATGGATGCGATCGTAACCGCAGGCGGAATTCCACAACCCGGCGACCCTTTATATGCTTATTCCAACGGTGATTCCAAAGCCCTGATCGATGTCGCTGGCAAGCCCATGGTTCAGTGGGTATTGGATGCACTCAGTGCCTCAGACAAAGTGGACAATGTAATCGTGATCGGTCTCACCCCCAAGAGCGGGCTGACCTGCACAAAACCCCTGCATTACATTTCCAACCAAGGACGCATGCTCGCGAACATCGTCGCAGGCGTGAACAAATCCATCGAGTTGAATAAGAAGACCGAATACGTTCTGCTCGTTTCATCCGACATTCCCGCCCTCAAAGGTGAAATGGTCGACTCGCTTGTAAGTTCCTCCATGGAAACCCGCGACGAAATTTATTACGGCGTTTGCCCGCGTGAGGTGATGGAAACCCGTTACCCCACATCGCACCGCACATACACCAAGTTGAAGGATATCGAAGTCTGCGGCGCAGATGTGAACATCATCCGCATCAACATGGTCACCGAACATCTTGATGTCTGGGAACAATTGATCGGCAACCGCAAGAGTCCCTTGCGCCAGGCAGCAGTTATCGGCTGGGACACGCTCTTCCTTTTATTTACACGTCAGACCACCTTGCAAGGCTTGGCAGATCGCGCCTCTCAGCGGATCGGCATTAAGGGGCGCATCATTATTTGGGACAAGGCTGAACCGTGCATGGATGTAGACAAGCCGCATCAGTTGGAAATTATG
>CAMCQT010000034.1 GCA_945877125.1 Candidatus Brevifilum fermentans
ATTAGCGCAGGGGTTATTTTCACCATGCGGCTCGCCGCAATACGCTTTAGGGTGACCCTGCCCGCGCCGTAAAATCTATGTCACAGAGTCCCTGTGGCTTATAATAAACAGACTTTCACACGGAGGCATTTCATGATTACGACTTATCACCGCCCACAAACATTGGATGAGGCTCTCGCGCTTCTGGCTCAACCGAATACTTTTCCCCTTGGAGGAGGAACGCTTCTCTCCCACCCTCAAACTGATTCTGTTTCCGTTGTAGATTTACAAAACCTTGGGCTGGATTCGCTCCGCGTCAAAGGAAATGACTTGGAGATCGGTGCAACCTGCACCCTGCAAGCCCTGCTTGAATCCAAAGATTGCCCCGCCGCCTTGAAAATTGCAATCAAACTCGAAGCCCCCATCAACATCCGCAACTCGGCAACGGTGGCAGGCACGCTCGTCTCAAGTGACGGACGCTCGCCTTTCGCGACGGCGCTATTGGCAATGGACGCGAAGGTTACAGTGGTCAGTGGTCAGTTATCAGTTGTCAGTGTTGGGGAATATTTTTTGGCGAAGCCGAAAGGATTGATTACACAGATCGCCATCCCGCTCAATGTAAAATTTGCATTTGAATTCACCTCGAAGACCCCCGCCGACAAACCCATCGTCGCCGCCGCCCTCGCGCAATGGAACTCAGGTCGCACACGGCTTGCACTCGGCGGCTATGGCAAGAGTCCCATGCTGGCAATGGACGGCACCGAAGCCGAAGGATTGGATGCCGCCGCCCGCAACGCTTACCACGAAGCCAACGACGACTGGGCATCCGCTGAATATCGCATGGATGTGGCCGCGGTGCTGGCAAAGCGGTGTTTGGAAAGTTTCAACGCGTAAACATTCAAACTTTAACGCGTTTTCATTAAAGAGAAACCGAAAAAAGGAAATCTCTATCCATGACTGCAAAAGACGTCCGCTGGATACAGCGATTTAATAATTTTGTCAAAGCGTTTACCCAATTGAAGGAAGCCGTGGAATTGGCAGAGCAACGCCAACTCTCGAAACTTGAAGAACAAGGGCTGATTCAAGCCTTTGAATATACTCACGAACTGGCATGGAATACGTTAAAAGACTTTTTGGAAGATCGCGGCGTAACAAATATTTATGGTTCAAGAGATGCAACGCGTGAGTCCTTCAAAACAGGTTTAATCGAAAACGGCGAAGCATGGATGGCGATGATCGACAGCCGCAATCAAACTACGCACACTTACAATCAGGAGACTGTTGCTAAAATTGTTTCAGCTGTGATTCACGTCTATTTTGCAGAGTTTGAAGAATTAAAAGTCAGACTGGAAACCTTGAAAAAGGAAGCCAAATGACCTTGCGTTTTGGCTTGAAGGAAACCACCATCGAAAAAATCTGCGGTGTGTTTGCCAAATATCCACAAGTTGACAAAGCTGTAATCTACGGTTCACGCGCCAAAGGCAATTATAAAAACGGATCGGATATTGACCTGACGCTCTACGGTGGAGAAGAATTAACCCTGAAAATCCTTTATAAGATACTCGCTGAAATTGACGATTTATTACTTCCCTACACCGTTGACCTGTCCATCTTCCTTGACCTGTGCAACCCCGATTTTATTGACCATATTCAACGCGTGGGCGTTGTTTTTTACGAAAAGCAAAAAACAAAGTGACAATGACTGCCCTGCCCCTTAACCAAATCCTGCAAGGTAATTGCATCGAGATTCTCAACTCACTCCCTGAGAACTCGGTGGATTTGGTATTCGCCGACCCGCCTTACAACTTGCAACTGCAAAATGATTTGTACCGCCCTGACCTAAGCAAAGTGGATGCGGTCAACAACAAGTGGGATAAATTTGGCAGTTTCGCGGAATATGATTTATTCACCCGCAAGTGGTTATCTGCGACTATGCGGGTGTTGAAAGAGACAGGGACAATTTGGGTCATCGGGTCGTATCACAATATTTTTCGAGTGGGTTCAGTGATGCAGGACTTGGGATTTTGGATTTTGAACGATGTGATCTGGCTGAAAACAAATCCCATGCCAAATTTTCGCGGCATGAGATTTACAAACGCACACGAGACGATGATCTGGGCACAGAAGAAAAAAGGCGCACGCTACACATTCAACCATCATTCGATGAAGGCCTTAAACGATGATTTGCAAATGCGGTCAGATTGGCTACTTCCGCTGGCGACTGGCAAGGAAAGGATTAAGTCCAATGGATCGAAGGCACACCCCACGCAAAAACCCGAGTCGTTGCTGTATCGGGTGATAATGTCGAGCAGCAACATTGGAGATGTGATCCTCGATCCGTTCTTTGGGAGCGGGACAACGGGCGCGGTGGCAAAGAAACTGGGACGTAATTTCATTGGTATTGAACGCGACAGGAAATATGTGAAGGTGGCGCAGAAGCGAATTGACGCGGTTGAGGTCTCCCCGGCTGAGGCGTTGACCCTGCCTGAGAGGCGGAATCAGGTTCGGGTGCCGTTTGGGGCGCTGCTTGAGGCGGGGCTTTTGGCTCCAGGGCAGAAACTGTACTTTAAGGAAGATAAATCCATTCGCGTTGTAATTCTGTCGAATGCGCATTTAAAATATAAAGAGCAAGTCGGTTCGATCCATTCATTGGCAAAGGCGCTCTCAGGCAGCGCGGTGAATGGCTGGGATATGTGGTTGTACAAGGAAGACGGCAAGTTGAAAGTGATCGATGAATTGAGAGAAAAGATAAGAAACCCTCTCCCTCCCAGGGAGAGGGCAGGGTGAGGGTCAAGCACGATCATGGAAAAACGCCATCGCATTCACCCAACCATCCGCCAATTTGCAAGGGAATTGCGCCAACCGCAAACCCCAGCAGAAGCAACATTGTGGAATCATCTGCGAAACAGGAATTTGAAATATAAATTCAGGCGCCAGCACCCAATTGATTTTTTCATCATCGATTTTTATTGTGCAGAAGCAAGGCTATTGATCGAGATCGACGGCTCGTCACATTTGGAAAGAGAACAACAAGAGTACGACCAATCAAGAACAGAGTATTTGGAAGCGCTCGAATACAAAGTTATTCGCTTCACAAATGATGACGTAAGATACAACATCCATGCCGTTGTAACGGCATGGATGCAGGAAATTGAAAGTAGAATTAACAAGGATGACACCCCTCATCCTAACCTTCTCCCCTGAGGGGAGAAGGGACTTGTACACAGGAGAACAAAATGTCCAAATCATTTAATTTAGTTGAAGAAAAAAATATTCCAGAATTGAATTCAATAGCGCGGCTTTACGTGCATAAACGCACGGGCGCGCGTTTGCTTTCGGTCATCAATGATGACGAGAACAAAGTCTTTGGCATGAACTTCCGCACTACGCCGAAAGACTCAACAGGTGTGGCACACATTCTTGAACATTCGGTGTTGAATGGTTCGGACAAATATCCGGTGAAAGAACCGTTCGTGGAATTGCTCAAGGGTTCGCTCGCAACTTTTGTAAATGCGTTTACGTTTCCCGATAAAACCTGCTATCCCATTGCCAGTCAAAATATGCAGGATTTTTACAACTTGATCGATGTCTACGTGGACGCAGTTTTGCATCCGCTAATCAGCGAGCAGACTTTGATGCAGGAAGGCTGGCACTACGAGATCAATGATGTCTCCGAACCGCTGACCTACAAGGGCGTGGTCTTCAATGAAATGAAAGGCGCGTACTCGTCACCTGACGGCGTGCTTGAAACCCGCGTGATCGAATCACTCTTCCCCAAACACATGTACGGCGTGGATTCTGGCGGCGACCCGCGCTACATTCCAGACCTGACGTACGCAAACTTCAAAGCCTTCCACGAAACTTATTATCACCCATCCAATTCGTTCATTTATTTTTACGGAAATGACGATCCCGACAAACGCCTCAAGTTGATGGAAGCGGTTCTCAAGCCGTACAAGAAACAGAAAGTCAAATCAGCGGTGCCGCTTGCCAAACCGTTCAAGCGCGCAAAGAAAGTTGAATTCGCCTATGACGCTGGCAACGACGAAGATATTGAAACGAAAAATTATCTAACCGTCAATTGGGTATTGCCCGCAACCACCGAGCCTGTCTTGAATTTAAGTCTGCGGATTCTCGGCACTATTTTGATCGGCACGCCTGCTTCGCCGCTCAAGAAAGCATTGCTTGATTCGGGTCTCGGCGAAGACCTGGCAGGCTTGGGACTTGAGACCGAATTACGTCACATAATTTTTTCAACGGGCTTGAAAGGCACGCGCGCCCGCCATGCAAAGAAGATCGAAAAACTAATTCTCGACACGCTCGAAACCCTCGCCCGCGATGGCATTGACCCCGACATGGTCGCCGCCGCGCTCAACACCGCCGAGTTCCGCTTGCGCGAAAACAACACGGGTTCGTATCCGCGCGGAATTGCGCTCATGCGTCGCGTGCTGACCACCTGGATTTACGATGACGAAGACGTGTTCAAGTTACTTGGATTTGAGTCATCGCTCAACGAGATCAAAACGCGACTTGCCGCCGACGCGCATTATTTTGAAAAACTGATTCAGACTCACCTGCTGGATAACGCCCACCGCACGACTCTGCGCCTCACCCCCGACCCTGAGCTGGGTCGCCGTTTCGACGAAGATGAGAAGTCCCGATTAGCCGCCATCCGCGAATCGCTGAGCGAAAGTCAGATCGCGCAATTGGTCGAAGATACAAAGAAACTCAAGATCAAACAGGAAACACCAGATACCGCCGAAGCGCTGGCAACACTTCCGATTTTGAAACTAAAGGATTTGGAACGAGAGAATAAAACACTCCCAATCGAGATGCTCCAAATTCAGGAAACACCCGTGCTATATCACGACCTGTTCACGAACGGCATTGTCTATCTTGACCTCGGCTTTGACCTGCACACACTTCCAACAGAATTATTGCCGTTGACAGAGATCTTCGCCCGCGCCCTGCTTGAAATGGGAACCGACAAGGAAGACTACGTCAAACTCTCGCAGCGCATCGGGAAAAGCACAGGTGGAATCTACGGCAACGCGGTCAGCACCACAGTCCGCGGGTCGCGCGAGAACGTCAGCAAATTGTTCATGCGCGGCAAAGCCACAATGGAACAAGCCAATGAGTTGCTGAACATCCTCAAAGATATTCTGCTCAACACAAATTTTGACAACCGCGAACGCCTCAAGCAGATCGTGCTCGAAGAAAAATCAGGGCTCGAATCCTCACTCATCCCCAGCGGACATGTCTACGCCAACCAGCGCGTGCGCGCCCAATTTGGCGGCGCGGGCTGGGTCAACGACCAAATGAGCGGAATTGGTCATCTCTTTGCCCTGCGCGAACTTGCCAACGACATTGATAAAAAATGGCCGCAGGTGTTAAAGAAATTTGAAGGCATGCGCGACGCATTGATCAACAATAAATCCCTGATCTGCAATGTGACGCTCGACGCTGAAAACTGGAAAATCTTCAAGCCGCATTTTGAGAATTTCATATTTGCCTTGCCAGAAAAAGATGCAACCCTCAAACCATTTGAGATCAAAGCTTATGTAGAAAAAGAAGGCTTGACCGTCCCGGCGCAAGTTAACTATGTGGCTAAAGCCGCAAATCTGTACGACCTGGGCTACGAACTCGACGCATCCGCAGAAGTGATCACAGCTTATTTACGCATGACATACCTTTGGGAAAAAATCCGCGTACAAGGCGGCGCATACGACGGCGCCTGTGTCTTTGACGGCAACTCTGGCGTGTTCTCCTTCCTCTCGTATCGTGACCCAAATCTTGATAGCACGCTCGAAAATTATGACAAGGCTGCTGACTACTTGAAAAATCTCGACGCCATATCATTCAACGACAACGAACTGACCAAAGCCATCATCGGCACAATCGGCAACCGCGATGCCTATCAACTGCCAGACGCAAAAGGCTACACCTCGATGATGCGCTACCTGACAGGCAGAACCGACGAGATGCTGCAAAAGGAACGCGAACAGATCCTCTCGACCAACGGCGAAGACTTTATCGCCTTTGGCGAAGTCCTGGAGAAAGCCGCCAAATCTGAGGCGGTGGCAGTCATCGGTTCACAATCTGCAATTGAAGGGGCGAAGGCTGGTTTGAAAGTTACGAAGGTTTTGTGAAAATTAGTCAAAGGTCGAAGGTCAAAGGTCAAAACCCGACTTTAGACTTTTGACCTTTGACCTTTGACATTAAGGAGACCACATGAACATCACACTAAAAATCAACGGCATAGATCACAGCATTGATACCGCCCCATCCACCACCCTGCTCGCCGCCCTGCGCGGACTTGGCTTTCACGGAGTCAAGTTTGGCGATGAAGACGGGCTGAGCGGCTCGGATACCATTTTGCTGGACGGCACACCCGTCAATGCGGGGTCGCTGCTGGCGGCTCAGGCAGAAGGTCACAGCGTAGCCACCATTGAAGCCCTCGGCGAGCACCCCGCTCAAGGCTGGAAAACGACCGACGGTTTACATCCGCTGCAAAAGGCTTTTATCGAGACGGGCGCCATCCAATGCGGATATTGCACGCCCGCGCAAATTCTCGCCGCCAAATCTTTGCTGGAGAAAAATCCGAACCCCAGCGAGGCGGAAGTGCGCGAGGCGATCTCTGGCGTGTTGTGCCGTTGCACGGGCTATCTCAAACCTGTGCAGGCTGTGTTGAAGGCGGCGGCGGAAATGAGAGGGAGAGAGCAGTTATCAGTAAGCAGTAATCAGTCACCCATTGACTCAACTTCGCCTGTAGACGAAAAACTGATCACTGATGACTGGTCACTGATTACGACAAAGGTCGCTCCAAAGATCATCCTCGCCCCCAACGCAAATGGATACCAAACCGTCGGCAAGTCAGAAATCAAAGTGGACGCGGTCAAGTTGGCGCAGGGCAAGCCCGCCTTCGCCGCCGATTTTGAAAAGCGCGGATTGCTGCACGCCAAAGTTTTGCTCTCGCCGCACGCGCACGCGCTCATCAAAAAAATTGACACCAGCAAAGCCAAAGCCCTCGAAGGCGTTGCCGCCGTGCTGACCTGGCAGGACATTCCGCGTGTGGTCTACTCGACGGCGGGACAGTCTGACCCGATCCCAGGTCCGCTGGATACTTTTTCGCTCGATTACAAAGTGCGCTTCGTCGGCGACCGCGTGGCATTCGTCGCCGCCGAAACTGTCGAAATTGCGGAGAAGGCGCTTTCGCTGATTGAAGTGGAGTACGAAATTCTGCCCGCGATTTTTGACTCGCGCGAATCGATGACCAGCTCGATTCAGATTCACGACGAGCCTGAGTTTGTCAACTTTGCCGATTCTGACCCGAAAAAGAATCTGGCGGCGGAAATCCGCATTGACATTGGCGATGTGGAAAAAGGTTTCGCCGAAGCCGATGAAATTTTTGAAGACGAATACGAAGTGCCGAAGGTTCAGCAGGCGCACATCGAGCCGCATGTGGCGGTCACCTACTGGGATGAGGATGACCGACTGGTGATTCGCACCTCGACCCAGGTTCCGTTCCACGTCCGCAGAATGCTCGCCCCTGTGCTGGGACTACCCATCAAGCGGATTCGCGTCATCAAGCCGCGGGTCGGCGGCGGATTCGGCGGCAAGCAGGAAGTTCTGATGGAAGACGTTGCCGCGCACCTGACGATTGCCACCAAACAGCCCGTGCTGTACGAATACACCCGCGAAGAGGAATTTATCGCCGCGCGCTCGCGCCACCCCATGCGAATCAAAATGAAGACGGGCGTGAAGAAAGACGGCACAATCACCGCCAACGCCATGTACGCCCTCTCGGACACAGGCGCAAATGGCGCGCACGCGCTGACGGTGACAGGCAACACAGGTCACAAGGCAATGGCGTTGTATGTCGGCGATGGCGAATATCGCAAATCACCCAACATCCGTTTTTATGCCGATATTGTTTACACCAACACACCGCCCTCTGGCGCGTATCGCGGATACGGCGTGCCGCAAGGCTACTGGCCCCTTGACCGTCACATGGAAAAAATCGCGCGCGCCATGGGCTTCGACCCGATTGACTTCCGCTTGAAGAACGCAATTCACGCCGGCGAATATCATCCATTTTCAATAGCATGGAACGAAGGACGCGAGCCACGCCCTGAGATTATCCAAACTGTCGGCTTGGAACAATGCGTAGCGCAAGGTCGCGCCGCAATCGGCTGGGACGATAAATATGGGAATGAGGAATGGCGAATTTCTGGGTCAAAAGTCAAAGGTCAAAAGTCAGGTGAGACCTTTGACATTCGACCTTCGACCAAAAGAAAAGGCATCGGCATCGCCCTCGCCATGCAAGGCACAGCCATCCCCTATTTGGATATGGGCGGCGCATCGATCAAGATGAACGACGACGGCTCGTTCAACCTGCTGGTCGGTGCAACCGACCTAGGCACGGGTTCGGATACCGTCCTCGCGCAAATGGCGGCGGAAGTGTTGGGCGTGCCTATCGAAGATATGATTACCTATTCCTCCGACACCGACTTCACCCCATTCGACAAAGGCGCGTACGCTTCTTCCACAACCTATATTTCAGGCACAGCCGCTACAAATGCCGCAAAAATTGTAGCGGAGCGAATCAAAATCCGTGCGGCGCGGATGTTCGGCGAAGTGTTTGCAGGCTTGAAGGTTGAACCTGCCGACCTGAAACTTGCCAACCGCATGGTGATTGCGCCAAATGGCGAAACCATCCCGCTGACCGAAATTGCGCTCGACAGCCTGCACAGAAATAATCAGGAACAAATTATGGGCGTGGCAAGTTATGTTTCGCCCGTGTCGCCTCCGCCGTTTGCGGCGCAGTTTGCCGAAGTGACTGTGGACATGGAAACGGGTCAAGTCACGGTGGACAGGCTCGTCATGGCGGTTGATTCTGGAATCATCATCAACCCCGTCACGGCTTCGGGCCAAATAGAAGGCGGCATGACTCAAGCCCTCGGTTACGCCGTTTGCGAAGAAATGCGCTACGACGAAAAAGGCTCCGCCCTCGAACGCGACTTCGACCGCTATCACATCTTCCGCGCCGATGAAATGCCTGAGTTGGAAACCATCTTTGTCGAAACATTTGAGCCGAGTCATCCGTTTGGGGTTAAGGCTGTGGCGGAAATCCCAATGGATGGAGTCGCTCCCGCTGTTGGCAATGCCATTCTCGACGCGGTTGGCGCAAGCATCAACGACAACCCTGCCACGCCTGAAAAAGTGTGGCGGGCGATGAAGAATAAATAATAAACATCGGAAGCCTGTTTTGAAACACAGTCAGTTTCGGAAGGGCTTCCGATGTTTCATTTTGCAATGAACATATCAGAGATCTACTACCTTGCTCCCTATTTGGGTTCCCTTGGATTATCGCTCGGGGTTTTCGTCTTTGCCTTGAGCAAGCGCGGAGCGCCTGGAACGGTCTCATATCTCTGGTATGTGGGAGGGCAAACCCTGTGGATTTTTGGTTTTATCATGGGAATGATAAGCCCAACCTTGGAAAGCAAAATATTCTGGGAGGATTTTCAATATATAGCGATGATATTAATAGTGATTGCCGTTCCGGTTTTTGCGATTAAATACGCCGACTATAAAATCCGCTACCCGCAACTGTTGTTCCTGCTTTCACTAATCGTTCCGACAATTTTCATAGCCCTGCTGGCAACCAACAGCTTAAATCATCTGATCTATTCCAACCCGCATTTACAGCCTACTTATTTTTTTCAAAAACTCGATTACACCAACACGCCTTTCGTGTTGGCATACGCGGCATACAGTTATCTGATTTTATTTCTGGGAATCACCCTGCTCCTTCGGCGGTTGATACACCCTTACGAGCTGTATCGCTCGCAAACTGCGATCATCATCATTGGTTTTCTCATACCTATTACGGGAACAATCTTAACGCTCCTGAATGTTTTACCCGCGAATCAGCCCGATCCAACCGCTTTTACAACAGCCATAGGAAATGTGATCATTGCATGGGGTTTGTATCGCTTCCGTATTTTTGAGATCACTCCCATCGGACGAGATAAAGTCTTTGATGCCATGGCTGAGCCGGTGGTAATCCTCGACAATAAAAATTTGATCGTGGATGCAAACATATCCATGCTGGAATTGCTGGGAAAAAAATCAGGAGAGGTCATCGGCGAATCTGCCAAAGAAATATTCGCCGATTTTCCAATCCCGATCAAACAATACATGCAGGTATCCTACGCACGAGCCGAAGCCACCTTCGTCGTTGGCAACATAAACGTCTATTACGAATTGACCGTCTGGCCGCTTTACAATGAACGCAAAGAGATGACTGGGCGTATTTATATTTCGCACGATATTACTGTGCAAAAAGAACTCGAACGGGAACTCCGCAAACTTAACTCAGAATTGGAAGACCGCGTCCGCGCCCGTACATGGGAACTGGCGGAAGCCTACGACACCACGCTTGAAGGTTGGGCGCGCGCACTCGAACTACGCGACAAGGAAACAGAAGGACATTCCCGCCGCGTTACAGCTATCACTTTAAAGGTAGCCCGCTCGATGAAAATTTCTGAAGAAGATATTGAGCATATCCGCCGTGGCGCAATTCTGCATGACATTGGCAAAATGAGTGTCCCCGATGAAATTTTACACAAGCCAGACAAACTAACCGACCAGGAACGTGAGATTGTCAAAGAACATCCTTATACTGCCTATAAATTGCTTTCCCCAATTCCTTTTCTCAAAAAAGCGTTGGAGATTCCCTACTCACATCATGAAAAATGGGACGGCACGGGCTATCCGCAGGGAATAAAAGGGAATGACATTCCCCTGGCTGCGCGCATCTTCGCTGTTGCAGATGTGTGGGATGCCATCGGTTCAAACCGCCCTTATAACAAGGCGTGGCCGCGCGAGAAAATGATCTCGCACCTTGTGGAGCAGTCAGGTAAACACTTCGACCCGATCATCGTAAATATATTTTTAGGATTGATAGAAAAAGGCGAGATATAATCAGCAAGATTAAATTTCAATCACCCGCAAATTCTCACGCATATTTTGAGGACTCAAATAAAATGCCCGATCAAACTTACGTCATAGGACATGTCAACCCCGATACTGATTCCATTGCCTCGGCAATGGGCTACGCCTGGCTTTTGCGTGAACGCGACGGGATCAACGCCATCGCTGCGCGCGCGGGCGCACTCAACCCACAAACATCGTACGTGCTAAAAACCCTCGGACTTGAAGCCCCTATCCTGTTGACAGATGCCTCACCACGTTTTGAATCGGTCATGCGCCGCCTCGACACCATCCGACCAGATTCGCAGCTCGGACTCGCCTGGACGCTTGCCAGCAAAACAGGTGGCGTTGCCCCAGTTGTCGGCGAAGACGGCAAACCATACGGAATCATCAACGGCATGAGCATGTTCAAATACTTCACCGATACGCTGGGACCACGCCCCGGAGATACCACCGTGCGCGAGATGATGTCTGCGCCATGCAAGGATGCCACCGATACCACCGTCCCAAAGTATGTAGCCACAGCGCACATCCGCGATTCGCTGAACAAAATTCTACGGGATGAATTCAACGATTGTTGGGTCGTTGATGAACATGGCGTTTATGTCGGCATCGCAAATCAACGTGAAATTCTCAACCCGCCGCGATTAAAGATCATCCTTGTAGACCACAATGAACCGCGCCAAGCCATTGCCGCACTTGAAGAAGCAGAACTGATTGAAATATTAGATCATCACCGGCTCGGTAATCCATACACACATCAACCGATCCGCTTTACGGTAGATACAGTCGGATCAACATCAACACTGGTGACGGAACTAACCGCCGAGGCAGGACTCTCCATGCCGCCCGCGCTGGCAGGCACGCTTCTCGCTGGACTGTTGGCTGATACGCTCATCCTGACATCTCCCACCACCACACCGCGCGACAAAGCCGCCGCCGAGCGGTTATCCCGCTGGGCATTTGTCGGCGGAAGTCCGCTCAAAGGCGAAACAGTCGAAACGTATGGCAAAGCCGTACTCAGCGCAGGCGCAGGGCTCTCCAACCGCGACGCAAAAGATGTGGTCAGCACAGACATCAAACCCTTCGAAGGCGGCGGATTCAAATTTGCCGTTGCCCAAGCCGAAGTGACAGATATCCTACAACTCACTGAACACCTTGAACCGCTCCAAACTGCGCTCAACGACCTGCGCGACAAACGCGGACTTGATTTCGCCATGTTGCTGGTCACCGATGTGGTTCGGGGCACAAGCCGCCTGCTGGTCACATCAAACTTGCCATCCATCCTAGACGACCTGCCTTATCCCCCGCTCCCCGACGGCACACGCGACGCCCAAGGCGTAGTTTCAAGAAAGAAACAATTACTACCTGCCATACTGGGATTGTTGGAACGTTAAGTCCTTCTCTACCAAATAGCGGGAATTTTTTATTGGCAACCACAGTCTTGAAAAATCTACACGCAACACCTTCCATCTTTTTTAGGGAGGTGGTGTTTTTTGAAAACTAGCCAGTCTATTAGCCACTTATATCCGTCACGATGCGGTTATTACGGTAAAATGGATATATGATTATTTGCACTAAAACCATGTCCAATCCCAATGTCAGCACCTGTGTCAATCAGAGTAAGGCGACCATTTATGAGCGATGATATCGTCTATTTAAACCATATCTTCGCCGCCATGGAACAGATAGACCGTTACACGCGAGGAATGTCTGAAAGTGAATTTCTCTCCCGCGCCATGGTACAGGATGCTGTTGTGCGCCAGATCGAAATCATCGGGGAAGCTGCCTGCTGCATTTCAGTTGAATTTCAGAATGAGCACCCAAAATTACAATGGGATAACATAGCGGGTATTCGAAAAAAGATCATCCCTGAAAGTTTTAATATTAACCTTGTCAATGTTTGGAACACCGTGCAAGACGACCTGCCACTCCACAAACAAGCCCTCAAAAAACTTTTGTAAGCGGCATTTACAAAGTACCCAACCAAAACATTATTTTTTTACTTATATTTTTGAACCTAAAAGTTTAGAAATTTATGCGATAAGCAGTAATCATACCTGTCGCGCCATGCCTTTACGCATCACAAGCGCGTGAACGCCAGAAAGAACCCCATGAACAAAATTCCAAATTCCCAATTGATCGAAAACGACATTCCCCACCTACATGCAAGCTGGAAAAAAATTGAACCCTTTGCAATCACCTTTGACGGCTACAAACATTGGGGTTCCTTCAAAAAATGCCGCGAAGTGGCCGAGGAAGGCGTTAAGTTATATCGTGGGCAACAGGAACTCACACAATCTCTGACCGACCTGCGTACCTGCCTCTTCTTCGAGTCTCGGCGCTGGAAACATTATGAAAAAAGCCCCTCCAAAAAAGGCATGGAGTACGTTCATATCTTAATTGAAGCGATCCGTGTGCGTGTGCTTGCGAAGGAAATTGGGTAAAATTTTATACGCCTGACCCAAAATTATCCGCAAGACAAATGAGCGAATAACATCATGAAATCCATTTATCAATCCCTTGCCGAAATTGAAAAAAATAACGAATCTGCCGCGTTATGCGTAGTGACGAGCAGTGAAGGTTCCACGCCGAGACATGTGAGCAGCAAAATGCTCGTCTTTCCTGACGGACATTTTATTGGTACAGTGGGCGGCGGAGAAGTTGAACAGCGCGTAATTAATGAAGCAAAGATGGCGCTGGACGATGGTCGTCCGCGCCTTTTGCATTACAACATGGTTGACCCATCGCGCGGTGATCCTGGCACATGCGGAGGTCAGGTGGAGGTATTTGTGGAACCGATTCTTCCCGCCCCGCTGATCGTAGTGATCGGCGCGGGGCATGTGGGCAAAGCAGTTGTTCACCTGGCAAAATGGCTGGGATTCCGTGTGGCGGCGAGTGATGACCGCGCAGAGTTTTGCAATGCTGATTCACTGCCAGAAGCGGATGCATATTATCCCGTGACAATGGATGAACTCCCCAAGCACATCAAAATTGACAAACGCACGGTTCTTATCTTAACCACAAGAGGATCAGCTACCGACGCGGCGGGTCTTTCGCCTTTGCTTGATTCCCCTGCGGGATACATCGGCGTGATTGGGTCAAAACGCAGGTGGGCAACCACGGTGAAAGCGTTGAAAGAGCAAGGTGTCAGTGAAGAAAAGATTGCCAAAGTCCACTCACCCATTGGACTGGAGTTGAATGCCGAAACCCCCGAAGAAATTGCGGTCAGTATTCTGGCTGAAGTAATGATGATTAAAGAACGGGGAACGGGAAAGTCGATGAAAGGGCAGTGATCAGTGATCAGTAATCGAAGTAAAACCCCGAAGGGGTGGAATGATTATAGAATTGAAATCATCGCTTCATTAACAACCCCGAAGGGGTGAAATAATTATAGCGAAGAAAATGCTTGAGAAAACAGAAACAGCCCGAAGATTAAGATAGATGCGCTGTTTGAGATTGCGAAAATCCTACGGGTTGCCTCATTCAATTGAGACGTGAAACGTTTCGGGTTGGAATTCGTAAAGAAATAGGACAAGCGGTTCTTGTATCAGAAAGTTCATTCGGCTATAATTTGAACGCAATTATAAAAAAGGAGAGAAAACATGGCTAGAATTTTTGATGTCATTGAGTATGCAAATGAAATGAACGACGAGATCGTTCATCGTTTCCCCGAAGAAGGTATCGGTGATTTCCGCGTGGGTTCACAGGTGATCGTGCGCGAGAGCCAGAGCGCGGTGTTCTTCCGCGATGGCAATGCGCTGGATGTGTTCAAGCCGGGCCGCCATACCATCGCCACGGCGAACATTCCCTATCTGATTGACTTTATCGGTAAGGCGTTCAATGAGCGCACCCCGTTCCCTGCGGAAGTTTATTTTGTTTCGCGCAAGGAATTTGCCAACAAGAAGTGGGGCACACCGCAACCGATCATTGTCCGCAATCCTGGGATGGGTTTGGGCGTGGCTTTGCTGCAAGGGTTTGGCACCTATTCATTTTCAGTCAAAGACCCGCAACAATTTGTAACGCAGATTGTGGGCGCACAGGGCGCGTATCAATCTGCGGAGATTGAAGAACGTCTGCGCACCATGCTGCTCTCGAAGTTGCAGGATGTGCTTGGCGAGACAGGCGCGAAAAATTCAGTAGTTGAGTTGATCGGCTTGACGGAAGAAATTGGCGCGGCGGTTCGCGCGAAAGCCAAGGATGATTTCGAAGCCATTGGTCTGACGCTTAAGACTTTCTACGTTGGCAACCTCAAGCCTTCTGACAAATCGGCGCAGGAATTGCGCGACATGGGCATGCTCGACATGTCCACTTACACCCAGTTGCAAGCCGCAGATGCGATGCGCGATGCGGCGCAAAACCAGAGCGGCGGCGCAGGACTCACCGCCGGCATTGGCGCGGGCATGGGCATTGGCAATTTGATGGGACAGGCTTTGCAAGGCGGAATGCAGAACAATTCACAGGGCGGCGCTCCCGCTTCTGGCGCAAAGATGCCCGATATCATGACTCCTGCCGAAGCGGCTCAATTCATGAAAGTGACCGAAGAAGATATTATGTCCGCGATCACCGATGGAAGCCTGAAAGCAAAGAAGGTCGGCAAGGCGTTCCGCATTAGCAAGGATAATCTTGATTCGTTTATGAATAGTTAGTTTTTAGCGATTAGCTTTTAGAAAAAGAGACTTTCCAAGTTGGAGAGTCTCTTTTTGTTTAAACGTTATCAGGTTGGCAGGTTGAACTTGTAAACCTGCCAACCTGTAACCGTTTTATTCCAATTCGCTCATCACGTCTGGGATGCTGTTTAATATGTCACTTGCCAAAACAGAGGCAGTTGTACCGAGGTCTTCGGCAGCGATAAGCCCTGCTTCCGCGTGGATAAAAGCACCCGCAACGGCGGCGCTGTAGGCGTCGAGTCCTTGGGCGCGCAGACCGACAATGAGTCCAGCCAGCACGTCGCCTGTGCCAGCGCGGGCAAGCGCGGGTGACGCAACGGGGATGACGGTCATCTTTCCATCCGGCGCGGCAATGACGGTGAACGCGCCTTTCAGCACCACCACGTGCCCCCATTCTTTTGCATATTTTTTGGCGATGGATTCACGGTCGCTTTGAATTTCATCTTTCGACAAGTTGGTCAAGACCGCCATCTCGCCCGGGTGCGGTGTGAGCACGCTCAGCATGGGAAGTTTTTTATGCCAGTCAGAAATTTTCGCGAGCAGTTTTAATCCGTCCGCGTCCACAACCATTGGCGGCAATTCGTTGCTTGTTTCGTATTTTTCTTTAATTTCTCCCTGAACAAATCCAATATGGGATGTCTGCTTTTTGGGATTCGATTTGCCTGCAAGCAGATTCTCCACAAATTCCTTGGTCTTGTCTTCGAGTCCGAACCCTGGGCCGACGAGTAAAGCTGATGCACTTTCAAGAGGTTTGGTCAACGCCTCAGCAGCGCTCGCCGAAATATTGCCCATGTCATGCGGAAGCAGCACCCACGTGGCTTCAGGAAATTGCCCCGCCAGAATGCCATGCAACGGAGCAGGCACCGCCATGTTGACCAAGCCCGCCCCCACGCGATAGGCCGACATGCCAGCCAATAAAGCCGCACCCGTGTAGTTGATGGAACCCGCCACGATCAACGCCGTGCCAAATGTCCCTTTGTGAGAATCAAGTCCGCGCTCGGGCAAAAGTCCGGCTACGAGTTCATAGTCTGCAACTTCGGCTTTCAATTCATAAAAAGATGCGAGGTCGTCAGGCAGTCCAATATCAACAACCGCCAGATCGCCGACGAATTCAAAGGCGGGTAATTTCAACAAGCCTTGTTTGACCGCCGCCATGGTGACTGTTAAATCGGCGGGGAGACATTCCAGCGCGGCAGCACCTGAGTCGCAATCGACGCCCGAAGGACAATCCACGGCGATGATGTAAGGCGGCTGATCCATCTCATCCATGATGAAGAGAGATTGCTCCAACAGCATCGCAATCTCATCTTTGAGCGGAAGTTTGATGCCCGTGCCGAGCAATCCATCCAACAAAACATTTGCAAATTCCAGGTATGCGGTCAGCGCAGAAAAATTCTTGTCGTTTTCTGCAAAGGTCACTTCTCCGCCCGCTTCAAGCAGGCGAGTGATCAATTCATCTTTCTTCTTGCGTTTGACGACATAAGCGCAGGCATGCCAGCCTTCTTCGGCGAGATGCGTCAACGCGATGAGTGTATCTCCGCCATTGTTTCCGGGTCCGACCAGCCCAAGGGCTTGCTCCCAGTCATCGTCAAGGGCGATCTCGGTGACTATTTCCGCGAGTCCGCGGCCTGCGTTTTCCATCATTTCGGCGTAAGGCAAGCCGTTTGCGTCTGCTTCCTTTTCAATATCACGCATTTGCGCGACGGTTACAAGTTTCATTATGATGTTTCTCCATGTCATATATTAGTTACAAAAATTCCGAAAAATTCATATATTTAGCGCAATAGATAAATTATACGTCTATTGCCTTGCATTAGGTCGTATTTTTTCTACGGTTGCACATCATCTTTATTTATGTTAAACTCATTCCACTATGAGCAACATGGTCAACTTCCTTAAGCAAAGCGATATCTTTTATCAATTTACGCCAACACAATTGGAGTTGGTGGCTAATTTGTGCCAGGAAGCTGTGTTCAACGCGGGGGAACTTATCTTTCAAGAAAATAGCAGCAGTAAGGAATTGTATGTAATTGCACAAGGCGAAGTGGATATTTTAATCAATCGCGGCATGGGGAATACCGAAAAAAAAGAGACCGCCGTGGCACGACTTCGCAGAGGTCAGTCGTTTGGTGAAGTGGCATTAGTAGATGAAGGACTGCGTTCTGCTTCGGCGCGCGCATCGCAAAAAGATACCCGCCTGCTCATCATCCAACGCGAAAAGTTGATCATCCTCTGCGAGACCTACCCGCAGTTGGGCTATCGCTTAATGTATAACCTTGCCGCAGACCTCGCAATGAAAATCCGCAACACCGATTTGAGAATCCGCGAACAACTACTTTATAAACCAACCGATAAAAAATAAAACTGAATAAAAATAAAATACAAAACCTATCTAATTTGCAGGAAATAAGAATGCAATATTACCCATAGGGGTAATGGCATTCTGACCCAAAAATATTATCATAAATGACTGCTTTTACTTTTTGAGACCGTGTCAGACAGCTTATATTGCGGAGTAATAAAAAGCAAATCTGGCGTGGATTTCTAATCTCCAAAAACCCAGGATTTCAAGATGCCGTACGTTAAATTGCTTGACTTGAAACAAAAAGCGTCTTATCATCGTTAATTAATAAAAATAACCAGGCCATAAAAATAATGGCTTGGCAAAAAGTCTCGAAAATCCATGACCAAGGAATTTTTCGAGCTTTATTTTTAGTAGGAAGTACCAATCAAGAAGGAGGTGAGGCTGACATAACAAGCATTGTCTGCTGTTAGTGGTATACCCGCACATGCGGGACATTGAATTCACCTAACATATTTTGGAGGAGCAAGAAAAATGAATAAGCGTTTGTTCGTTTTACTTTCAGTATTGGTTATAGCCAGCATGGCTCTCGCAGCTTGTGCCGGCGGTGGTGGTGGTGGCGCAACACTGAAGATCGTGTCCAGCCTGCCCATGACCGGAGCTTCCCTGACCCAGACACAAACCATTGTAAACGCCATGCAATTGCGCGTGGAACAGGCTGGCGGCAAGGCTTGCGGTGGCAAGTACACCCTCACCTACGAACCGTGGGATGACGCCTCTGCCGCACTCGGCAAATGGGATCCCGCTGTTGAAACTGAAAACGCCAACAAAGCCGCTGCCGACAAGAGCATCGTAGCTTATCTTGGCACTTTCAACTCAGGCGCTGCCAAACTCTCCATTCCGATCTTAAATCAATCTGGACCGTTAGTCATGATCTCCCCCGCCAACACCGCCCCTGGCTTGACTCATGCAGCAGCTGGTTTGACCGATCCTGACGAACCCACCAAATATTATCCGTCCGGTGTCCGCAACTACGCCCGCGTCGCCGCCACTGACGACTTCCAGGGACCTGTTGCTGTCAACCTGATGGTTGCTCTCGGCGTCAAAACCCTGTACATCCTTGACGACCAGGAAGTATACGGCAAGGGCGTCGCAGATTCCGTCAACCAGTCTGCTGTAAAGGCTGGAATCACCGTGATTGCTCAGGAAGGTTTCGATCCTAAAGCCGCCGACTACAAGGCTTTGATGACCAAGATCTCCACCAGCAATGACGGTGGCGTTCCCGATGCAATTTTCCTCGGCGCAATCGTAGATAACAACGCTGCGCAAATCCTCAAGGATAAGGTTGCCATCTTGGGCGACAACGAAAAAGTCAAATTCGTCGGACCTGATGGCATCTACACCGCCGCCCTAATCGAAGGCGCTGGCGCAGATGTTGCGGAAGGCGTTTTTGCCACAACTCCTGGTCTCGCGTTCAAAGACATCGGCGAGGCCGGCAAGAAGTTCTACGCAGACTATGCCGCTAAATTCGGTGAGACCAAAGAACCTTACGCCATCATGGGTTACGACTCCATGGGTGCGGCTCTTAAGGCGATCGAAGATGTCTGTGCCGCCGGTGGCGATCCTACAGACCGCGCCGCTGTGAATAAGGCCGTGTTTGCCATCAAAGATTTTGAAGGCGCTCTCGGCACCTGGTCATTCGATGAGAATGGCGACATCACCCTGCCCTACTTCTTGGTTGGTCAGATCAAAGGCGGCTCCTATGCCGACTACGGTACCTTTACTCCCTAGTCATTTAACCTAACATTTAAAGAGGAGGGCAGTTTCCACTGCCCTCCTTTCTCTTCCATTATTTCACTTGAAATCGCAAAGAGAGCGTCAGTCTTTGCGCCGCCTGGAGAGTAATCAATATGAAATCCACACTTCAAAAGTTCGCACGGCCCATTATTGCAATCATCACGATTTACCTTGTTTTGTTACTGGGTCCAATTGCAGCCCTGGACATTCCAGTTATTGCAGCCAGTATTGCAAAAAACCCCAGTCAACTCCTACAGTTTTTAATTATCGGGCTGGCGAATGGCGCCATCATAGCCATTATCGCACTGGGCTATACAATGGTATATGGCATTATCGAGTTGATCAATTTCGCCCACGGTGACGTTTACATGATCGGCGTTTTTACTGCGTTGACCACATTGTCACTAACCGGAACATTAAAGAGTCAAGACCCTGTGCGCATTGGGATCGGAATCGTTATCGCCCTGGTTGTTGCCGTTGTCGTGGGAGCCACGCTCAATGCGACCATCGAGCGCCTTGCGTATCGTCCTCTACGCAACGCACCACGCCTGGCTCCCTTGATCTCCGCCATCGGCATGTCCTTTATCGTTGAAAACATCGGACTTATTTGGGCAGGACAGTCCTGGCTCGTTCCCAGCTTTGGAACAACAGGCGGCGGCGCTCAAAAAGAATTTCCCGACCTGTTAAGCCGCATGTTCGTCAATATGAACATGAACCCCGATCTTCTTGCCAGTTCAGGACTGGGCTTGCGGTTCACCATCAAAGATCTGCTTGTAATCGTACTTGCGGGTGTATTAATGATCGGACTGCGTCAATTTGTGCAGCACACCAAACTTGGCAAAGCCATGCGCGCCACCGCTCAAAACCGCGATGCCGCAAAAATGCTCGGCATTGATATTGACTGGGTCATCACCGCCACATTCCTCATCGGCGGCGGATTGGCAGGTGCAGCAGGTTTGATGGCTGGGCTTTACAACAACAACGCCTGGTGGTTCATGGGATTCCGCGCAGGTCTGCAATCGTTCACTGCGGCAGTACTTGGCGGCATTGGCAACATCACCGGAGCCATGCTCGGCGGCTTCCTGATCGGGTTGCTGGCAGCCTTCAGCGACGGTTACCTTAATGCGCGTTGGACAAATGCCTGGGTTTTTGCCACCCTCGTGCTCATCCTCTTATTCCGTCCCAACGGTTTACTCGGCGAACAAACCGGGCAAAAGGCTTAAAGGAGAACATCCATGCAACACATAAAAACGGGTGTCATATTTGGTGTCCTGGCAGGTTTGTTTACCTTCCTCTTCGGCGGCTGGTCTGTGACAATGTTGGGAATCTTCGCCGGCGCTGGGCTGGGTCTCGCGCTTGAAAACAAACTCGAACGCGGCACACAACTTGCAAAAGCAAAGGAAGCACTGCCTGTCGCACTGGTTGCAGGCGGTTTGATGGTAGCGCTCAGCCTATTTGGAAATTTCGTAGTACAACCGGCTACTGGAAAATTCACAGCCTTAAACACGATCGTGGTCGCAGCCAACATCCTTGGCTTTATCGCCATGGTTGGACTTGCCATGTTGACCGCATCCTTCCGCGGACTTGATGAAAAGAAAGAAAAGACGGCAAAGACCATCCTGCTGGCAGCGATCGTGATTGCATTCCCCTTCATTGATGTTTTCATGAACCTGCGCTGGACGTCGAACATCATTTTCGCGCTCATCTTCGTAATCCTCGGACTGGGCTTGAACATCGTCGTTGGCTACGCTGGATTGCTCAACCTTGGATATGCCGCCTTCTTTGCGATTGGCGCCTACACGACAGGTATTCTCTCGTCACCACAGCACGACATTTTTCTTAACTTTTGGCTGGTGATCTGGCTCGCCGCAGGAATGGCTGCCCTTTGGGGCTTTCTCCTGGGCGCCCCCACCCTGCCGGTACGCGGTGATTATCTCGGCATCGTAACTCTGGGATTCGGCGAAATCATCCCCGTCATTTTCAAAAACCTGATTGATGTCACCATCAACGAGCCGCTTACCTGCTGGATCATTCCGGGCATTCAACGCTTGTTCGGCGCGACAAGTACCGTCGCGTGCATCAATTTGGTCAGTCACATGGATTTGACCGCAGGCGAAAAAGGCATCAACCCCATCGGACGACCCATCCTCTTTGGTTACGAATTCCAGTCGAACAACACGACCCCCTGGTATTTCCTGATCATTCTCATCATCATGCTGACGGTCTTTCTCATCCAACGCATGTACAAGAGCCGTCTCGGACGCTCATGGATGGCAATCCGCGAAGATGAACTGGCTTCGGCGCAGATGGGCATTGACCCCGTCAAAACAAAGCTGGCGGCATTCGCCATCGGCGCAGTGTTCGCTGGTTTTGCAGGCGCATTTTACGCCGCTTACATTCGCGCCATCTTCCCCAGCGTGTTCGACTTCAGCGCATCCATCATCATCTTGTGCGTCGTTATCCTGGGCGGCATTGGCAACATCAACGGTGTGATCGTTGGCGGTCTTGTCATCATGACTGCTGACCGTCTTTTCCTGCCCGCCTTAAAAGATTTCCTAAAAGGCTTGCTAGACTTCACCATTCTGCCCGCTCTCTCCTCAAACCCAGGACTTCAAGCGGCAGTATCTCAAAATGCCAACCCAATCCTTTATCGCTTCCTGCTATTTGGATTGACATTGGTGATTATGATGCGCGTCCGCCCCGAAGGTTTGATCCCGAGCGCGCAAATGCGGGCCGTCTTGCACGCAGATGAAGAAATTGAAGCTGTGCAAAACGACGAATCCAAAAAGGCAAAGAAAGGTTAGGATACTGCCATGAAACTCTTTGACGCACAAGCAATCACAATGCAATTCGGAGGTCTCGTTGCAGTTAACAAGGTGGACTTCACGATTGAAAAAGGCATGATCGCCAGCCTGATCGGTCCCAACGGCGCAGGAAAGACCACTTTCTTCAACACCATCACCCGCGTCTACTCTCCCACCAGCGGTGAAATGCACTTCGATGGAAAAAGTCTGTCTGGATTAAAGCCGTTCAACATCACCGCGCTGGGCATTGCCCGCACTTTCCAGAACATCCGCCTATTTGCCAACATGACCGCCATCGAAAACGTTCTAGTCGGCGAACATTGCCGCCTGACTTCCAATCTGTTCGGACAGATATTCCACACACCCGGCACGATGAAGGAAGAAGCAGATGCCCGCGCCCGCGGTTTGGATATGCTCGAATACGTCGGTTTGAGGCGCAGTGACGCCGAAGTGACCGCCAAGAACCTGTCCTACGGTTTACAGCGCCGACTTGAGATTGCCCGTGCTTTGGCATCCAAGCCCAAACTTTTGCTTTTGGACGAACCCACAGCGGGTATGAATCCCAACGAGACCATTGACCTGACCAACTTCATCCAGCGCCTGCGCAAGGAACTCGATCTCACCATCCTGCTGATCGAGCATCACATGCGCGTGGTAATGGCAATCTCAGACCGCGTAACTGTGCTGGACTACGGCGAAAAAATTGCAGAAGGTACGCCCTCGGAAGTACAAAAGAATCCGCGCGTGATTGAAGCGTATCTTGGTAAAGGCACATCACATAAATAAAAGGCGAGGCACACAATGCTTGAATTAAAAGATGTCCATACTTACTACGGCAATATCCACGCCTTAAAAGGGATTTCCCTCACAGTCAACGATGGTGAGATCGTCACATTGATCGGCTCCAACGGCGCGGGAAAAAGCACCACCCTGCGCACCATTCAAGGGTTAAACAAACCGCGCACAGGCACCGTAACCCTGGATGGCGTGCAGTTGGAAAAGCTCCCCGCGCACGAAATTGCCGGACTTGGCGTAGCCCAAAGCCCCGAAGGTCGTATGATCTTCCCGCGCATGACCGTGCTCGAAAATCTTGAAATGGGCGCCTATGCCCGCAAAGACCTGACTTCATACAAGGACGACCTCGAACACGTTCTTGCGCTCTTTCCACGTTTGAAGGAACGCATCACCCAAAAAGGTGGAACCCTCTCAGGTGGTGAACAGCAAATGCTCGCCATGGGACGCGCCTTGATGGCGAAGCCAAAAATCCTCCTGCTGGATGAGCCTTCGATGGGCCTTGCACCCCTGCTGGTGGAGTTGATCTTCGACATCATCAAGCAACTCAACAATGAAGGCACCACCATTCTGTTGGTGGAGCAAAATGCGCTCATGGCGCTTTCGATTGCCCACCGTGGCTATGTACTCCAAACCGGTGAGATCATTCTGAGCAATACCGCAGAAAAACTCAAGAACGATGAAATGGTACAAAAAGCATATCTCGGCGTTGAGTAAGAAAGACAATTAATCAACCTGTCAGAAACCCGTTTTCCGCCGCTGGCGTGAAAACGGGTTTCTTCTAAAATAACAGGAAATCAAACATCATGAACCTACCAAACACAGCAGAAATTGTCATTATCGGGGGCGGCGTAATGGGAGCCAGCGCGGCTTATCATCTTGCACAGCGTGGCTTGAAAAATATTGTCCTGCTTGAAAAGGAGAATTTCTTCGGGCAGGGAGCAACAGGCAGATGCGCGGGCGGAGTGCGTTATCAATTTTCAACTGAGATCAATGTCAAACTCTCCATCGAAAGCCTGCCGATGCTCGAAAGATTCAAAGATGAAATTGGGCAGGATATAAGTTATAAAAAATGCGGCTATCTTCTGGTTGCGACAAATGAAAAGGAAGTGGAAGTTTTCAAACACAACGTCAAAATGCAAAATGCGCTTGGCGTAAAAACCCAGCTATTAACTGGAGATGAAGTGCGCAAGCGGCTGCCGTTGATGAAATTTGACGACGCCCTCGCAGGCACATTTAACCAAAAAGATGGGACAGTTGACCCGAACAGCGTGGTGATGGGATACATTGGCGCGGCACAAAAAATGGGCGTGCAAGTTTTCACAGGCGCGGAGGTGACAGGAATCACTCTCAGCGGGGATCATGTCGAAGAGGTGCAAACAACTATCGGCGCGGTTAAGACGCGCATGATATTAAACGCGGCGGGACCGTGGGCGAATCCAATCGGAAAAATGGCAGGCGTCCAACTTCCGATCATCCCCCTCCGCAGGCAGATGTTGACGACGAGTCCGCTAAAAGAAGTTCCTGATGATTTCCCGTTTGTCATTGACTTTGCGCGTTCGCTTTATTTTCATCGCGAAGGCGAAGGTTTATTGATTGGCATGAGCAATCAAAATGAACAACCTGGCTTTGAGCAAAGTGTGGATGAAGATTTTGAACTGGTCAATTTAGATGCCGCAATCGAGCGTATGCCTTTGATCGAAAAAGCCCAGCGTGCTTCACATTGGGCAGGCTTGTACGAAGTGACACCCGATGCGCACCCGATCTATGGCGAAACTGATGTAAATGGGTTTTATGTTTGCGCTGGTTTTTCGGGACACGGATTTATGCATGGGCCGATCTCAGGAAAATTAATGGCTGAAAAAATTCTGGACGGAAAGTTTTCAAGCGTGGATGTTTCAATGCTCGACCTGAAACGATTTGAAGAGAGCAGGTTAATTCAGGAATACAATGTAGTGTAGATAAGCCTGAATTAACATTCGTCGGTTAAAATCAGAGCATGACATCAGCAGAAATCATCACAATTGGAACGGAAATATTACTCGGCGAAATCGTCGACACCAACACACGTTACCTTGCGCGCAACCTGCGCGGGCTGGGCGTGGATTTGTACCGCACGATCACCATCGGCGATAACGAAGAGCGCATCGCAAGCGCCATCCGCGAATCAATGGAACGCGCCGATATTGTCATCACCACCGGCGGGCTGGGTCCTACAATTGACGACCCCACGCGCGAAGCCGTAGCCAAAGCCGCGGGCGTTGAACTCGAATTCCGCGAAGACCTCTGGCAGCAAGTAGTCGCCACCATCGCCCGCTATGGGCGCACGCCGTCTGAAAATCAAAAACGGCAGGCGTATGTTCCGAAGGGCTCGCTTGGCATCCAAAACCCCGTTGGCACTGCGCCATGTTTTATTGTTGAATACCCCTCTCCAAATTTGGGAGAGGGGACAGGGGTGAGGGTGGTCATCTCTTTGCCCGGCGTACCCAACGAAATGGAACATGTTTTGCACGAGTCCATCATTCCATATTTGCAAAAGCGTTTCAACTTAAACGAAGTGATCAAAGTGCGCGTGCTTCATTGCTCAGGGCTTGGCGAAGGCACAATAGACGAAAAAATTGCAGACCTTGAAAAACTTAGTAACCCAACCGTGGGGCTTGCCGCGCACACCGGCGTGGTAGATGTACGAATTGCCGCGAAAGCAAAAAGCGAAGGCGAAGCGAATGCCATGATCGCCGAGGTAGAAGCTCAGGTGCGCGAGAGACTCGGTAAGGTCGTCTTTGGCGCAGATGAAGATAAGTTGGAAGAAGTCGTGCTGGATATGCTCGCCCGCCGCAACCTGACTCTAACCGCAGTCGAATCAGGACTCGACGGATTAATGGCGCGAACGCTTCGCGGTCCACACACCGCCTCCCTCCCCAACCTGACACCTGATTCCTTGACCCAGGCATTGCGCGCCGCCCGAGCAGAAACCCACGCCGACATCGCACTGGGCATCTCTATCTACCTCGAAGACCGCTCTGCTGAAATGGCGATGATCTCACCCAACGGCGAAAAGACTCAGCGCATCACGTATGGCGGACCTCCGCGCAGCCTGCCGCGCTGGGCAATGAACCTGGCGTTGAACTGGCTGCGCATGACGCTTGAGGAAATGGGATAATGTCTGCCCCACGCCACAAAAAAGAAACCATTTGGACAACATTGGCATGGGTATTAAATATCGCAGGCTTGGGCGGTATTGCAATTGTGGCTGTTGCATATCTGGCATTACAACCTGTATCTGCCGCATCGCAACCTATTTCCACAGCCGCACTCCCAGCGACCTACACACCAGACCCAAATTCATTATTAGATCTGCCGACCGTAACGCCAAACCCGCGCTCAACATTGATCGTGGTGCAAACACCCACTCCATTTGTACTGGCCGGCGGAACGCGCCCCTTGGTCATTGGGTATTCAGTTTCTGGAAGACCCATTGAAGTTTATACATTTGGCAACGGCGAAAAACAACGCATGATCGTGGCCGGCATTCACGGCGGCTACGAATGGAATACCATTGCGCTTGCCGATGAATTAATCATCCATATTTACGAAAACCCAAACATCATTCCCAGCGATGTGACGCTTTACATCCTGCGAAACTTAAACCCAGATGGCGATGCGCGCGATCACGGCTACGATGGACGGGTCAACGACCACGGCGTAGACTTGAATCGCAACTTTCCTACCAATTGGAGCGCCGAGTGGGATCGCGACGGATGCTGGGACTACGGTCCCACTACGGGTGGAACGGGTCCCGGCTCCGAGCCAGAGACGCGCACGCTGATGGGATTTCTGCAAACGCACAAAATTGAAGCTCTCATCAGTTACCATAGCGCCGCCCTCGGCGTTTTCCCCGGCGGCGAACCCTGGGAAAAAAGCTCGATCCAATTCGCAAAAGAACTGGCAGACGCAACAGACTACTCATTTCCGCCGCTGGACACTGGATGTACATTCACTGGCACACTCGCAGATTACGCCGTGGAACTGGGCGCGACCTCTGTCGATATGGAATTATCCACTCATACAAACACAGACTTCAAGAAGAATTTGAAAGCCTTGGATGTGCTGTTAAATTGGAAAAAATAATTCTCTACTGTTGTCGTTGCGAGGTGTTTTTTGCCGAAGCAATCTCCTGCTACATGGGATATTTCAACTCAAAAGAAGATTGCCGCGCCGCCAAAGAACAAAAACGGCGGCTCGCAATGACATCAATTTATGTTGTAGGGTAGAGAAAAACAATAAACAAGGAGATTGAATGACTCAAAAAGTAGACACCCTTCTTACAAACGCCATTGTCCTCACGATGGACGGCAAAATGAATCAATATGACCCCGGCGCGGTTGCGGTCAAAGATGACGTGATCGTTGCAGTGGGACCAGAAGCCGAGATCATCAAGGAATATTCAGCCACCGAGACAATTGATTGCGGCGGCAAAGTGCTGATGCCCGGATTGGTCAACGCGCACACGCATGTACCCATGACCCTGCTGCGCGGACTCGAAGACGACCTGCGACTCGATGTCTGGCTGATGGGCTACATGTTGCCCGTGGAACGTGAATTTGTGACCCCCGAATTTGTGCGCCTGGGAACCCTGCTGGCCTGCGCCGAACAGATCCGCAGCGGCGTGACCACCTTCAACGATATGTATTTCTTTGAAGATGACATTGCCCAAGCCACAGCCGATGCAGGCATGCGCGCCGTCTGCGGGCAGAGCATCATGAAATATCCTGCGCCAGACGCCGCCTCTTTTGAAGTGTCGCTTGCCTACGCCCGCGAGTTCATCAAGAAATGGAAGGGACACCCGCTGATCATCCCCGCCATTGCGCCGCACGCGCCCTACTCGACCACCCCTGAAATTTTGCGCGCCTGCGCCGACATCGCCAAAGAGTTCGACGTGCCTTTGCACATTCACATCTCTGAAACCGCGTTTGAAGTGGAAACCATGCGCAACGAACAAGGTATGCCTGTTGTGCCGTATGTCAAAAAGCAGGGCGTACTCGAAGCAAAAGTGATCGCCGCACATTGCGTCCATGTTGATATTGGCGAGATTCGCACGCTCAAACATGCCAATGCGGGCGTCGCACATAATCCATCGTCTAACCTCAAACTGGCTTCGGGATTTGCCCCCGTGCAGAAAATGCTCGAAAACGGACTCAACGTGGGCATCGGGACAGATGGTCCGGCCTCGAACAACGACCTCGACATGTTTGAGGAAGTGCGCCTCGCCTCCTTTGTTGCGAAAGCGTCCAGCAACGACCCGACAGTTGTCCCAGCGGCGACGGCTTTACTTATGGCTACCCGCATGGGCGCCCAAGCCCTGCACATGGGAGATATAACAGGATCGCTCGAACCCGGTAAACGCGCCGATTTGATCGTGGTGGATACGTCCCCCGTCCACAACTCTCCGCGCTTCCGCCGTAATCCGAATAATGCCTATGCTCAGCTTGTGTACGCATCCAAATCTACAGACGTGACCGATGTGATGGTCAACGGGAAATGGCTGATGCGCGCGCATGAATTGCTGACCTTGAACGAAGCAGATTTGCTCAAGCAGGCTGGTGAAGTAGCGCAGAAGATCGACGCCTTCCTGACCGAACGCGAACAGTCTGTGCTTTCCAAGTTGATTGCGCTCGGCGGCTCGATGGAACAGGAATCATTCGAGGTGCAGGTTAAGGTCAAGGTGACAGAACCAGATCAACTCGTCCAGGAAATGAAGCGGACTGAGATCAAGATCGACGCGTACAAACATTATCATCAATATGATGAATATTACATGTTCGAAGATCCATCGCAGGGACGGCTGCGTTTCCGTGAAGATAATCTGATCAATGAAAAAGGCGATGTGGAAAATGTGCGCTCGCGCCTGACCTTGCTGGGACAGCAGCGCGAAGACGAGATCGGGCATGATGTTCTGCTCTCGCGCAGCCGCTTCCTTGCGCCTGCGGTGCATACCTCACGTTTTTATCGCGAATACTTCAAACCCATTCAGGTAATTCTAGTTGAAAAAGACCGCCTGCGTTGGCGCATTAATTACAAAGAGACTGAATTCTTTGTCAATCTTGACCACATGAAACAGCCAGACATGCGGCATTTCCTTGAGATCAAGAGCCGCACCTGGAGCCGCAAGGATGCCGACCTCAAAGCGGGGTTGGTAAAGGAATTGCTAAACCTGCTCGGCGTTGGGGATGCAGAAGTTGTGACGCAGGATTACATCGAAATATTGACTTCGTAGTTTTGAGTAGGTCACGTTTGCAACGTGACAGCCACGCTAAAAGCGTGACCTACTTTTTCAATTGAGACAAAATGGATTCACTCAAAAAATTTATTGGAATTATCTTCGCCATTTTATTTGTATCCACGGCTGTGCCTGCGCTGATCTTTTTCAATTTTGACCGCAGAGCGTTCACCGCAGAGACGTACCAAAAGGCTTTTGCCAATGCTGATTTTTACAACAAACTGCCGGTTGCGATGGCGGAAGCCATGCTCTCTGCAAGCACAGACACCAGCCAGTTGCCCGTCGTGATGCGCGGCATGAGCCAGCAGGCATGGGAAGCTTTCTTCCGCACCATGCTGCCGCCAGAAACTCTCAAAGTGCTGGGGGATGATGTGCTGAATTCAACTTTCGCCTATCTCAACCTGCAGACGGATTCTGTTCAACTCTCCTTGATTCCGCTCAAAGCCAGCATGGTCGGCGAAGCGGGTGTACAGGCGGTTTACAAGTTGCTGGATACACAGCCAGATTGTACTTTTGAGCAAATCGCGCAAATGACATTCAATCTATTGACCAACAGCGAGATGCAATTTTGCAAACCACCCGCCGAGTTGGCTTCCATGCTGTCGCCTGTGATTCAGGGACAAATGCAAGTCGCCACATTGGTTGTTCCAGATCAAATTATCTTACTCAGCGCGCCGCTTGAAAATGATCCGCGTGTGAAATTACAGACTGCACGCATGGTGATGCGGTTAAGCCCGATTTTTCCACTGGGATTTTTATTGTTGATGACGATCTTCACGGTCAACTCGCTCAAGAGTTGGTTGAGCTGGTGGGGCGTTCCATTGTCCATCACAGGCGTTTTGGCAAGTTTGATGAGTTTGGGCGGCGCTCCGATCTTTGGCGCAATCTTCCAGCGCATTCTGGTAAACAAGATGCCCGCCTTCCTGCCTGCGATTTTGTTGAGTTACGCCAGCGATCTGGCATCTGCCATGCTGCGGGCTTTGCTCGCCCCCATCCTCTGGCAGGGATTGTTAATTGCGTTGATTGGGCTCGGAATGGCGGCAGGCGGGTATTTCATCAAGGGAAAGTTAGCCGCGGCATAATTTCGAATACTGCCCTATAAAATAGTGAGGAAATCAAATGCGTAAACTGTCCGATAATTTTTTCAATTGCCTAAAATCAGGCTTTCTCTCAGGAATTACAGAAGTAGTCAAGCAAGACCCCGAACTTGATCTTGAAATTCGGGAAGGATATATCAATGTCTATTACAAAGGAAATTCCCTGCTTAAATTAACTGAAACAAAATCCCTCCAGTACAAGGCACAACTTGACAAAAAATTTCTGAAAGGCGTCGACTTATCTTTGGACTTCAGCAAAGATACAGTTAAGCAATTTATAGAAAATATTCCCCTGCTCAAACAAAACATTGTCAAACACGGCAAACATTCCCTTGAAGTTGAATATGAACAGATGATCATTCGCGCCAACAATTTCGAGATGCGAAATAACACAGAATACCTGGTTGTTGACAGGCAATATGCAAATAATGACGGACGCTTTGATTTAACAGGTATCTTTTGGGACAGAAACCACCGTCGAAAAAAGCAGGTAGTTCCCATCTGCCTGATGGAAGTCAAATTTGCCCTCAACACCGACATCAAGGATATTCACAATCAACTGACGCGATATTATGAATCCATCAAGTCTCACACAGCAGAGATTGCAGAGGAAATGCAGGATGTTTTTCGCCAAAAAATAGAATTGGGATTATATAAGCAATCGTCTGAGCAGATTGAGGTTTTGAAAACACTTTCGTTTTCAAAAGACATAGACCAATTTCAATTCATCTTGGTTTTTGTAGACTACAACCCCAACAGCGCCCTGCTTGATTTGCAAAGTCTTTCTAACCTTTCATTTGCAAACCAAATCAAAATTTTATTCGGCGGATTTGCCATGTGGCAGAAAAATGTAAAGCCATTGTCAGATTATTTGTCGTAGCAAATTGTCACGTTGCAAACGTGACCTACAAAACTTAGGAGCCGCATCATGGAAGAAAAATCAGGCGCACAGATCAGCCAGAAGGCATTTGTACAATCATTGCTAATCCTGCTGGCGTTGATGATCGTTGCGGGCGTGCTTACGCTCGTCATTCCCGCTGGACAATATCAACGAGTCGATGTGGACGGGCGCGAAACCCTGCTCCCCGATTCATTCGCGTTCACTGCAAAACCAGATTATCCCATCTGGCGCTGGTTCACGGCCCCGCTGGAAGTGGTCGCAGGTCCCGACGGATTGACGGTCATCGTCATCATCGTCTTCATCTTGATGGTCGGCGTTGCCTTTGCCATCATGGACAAAAGCGGAATTCTAAAAGCAGCACTTGCACGAATCGTGCGCCGTTTTGCGGGGCAAAAATACACCCTGCTGCTCATCATCTCATTTTTCTTCATGGCGCTCGGCGCATTCTTCGGCATCTTTGAAGAGGTCGTTCCGCTCGTGCCGTTGATGATCGCCCTCGCCTACTCTCTCGGCTGGGACACGCTGACAGGCTTGGGCATGTCCATCCTCGCCACCAACATGGGATTCTCCGCCGCCATCACCAATCCATTCACCATCGGCGTGGCGCAGGGCATTGCCGAGTTGCCCGCATTCTCTGGCGCGGGCTATCGCATCGTCATCTTTCTTTTTATGTATATTCTGCTGGCGATCTTCCTCACCCGCCACGCGCGCAAAGTGGAAGCGAACCCCAAGTCCTCACCAGTTTACGCGGAGGAGCAAGCCACGCGCGAGAAATACAGTCACTTCACCACAGACTCCATCGCGCATGAAAACAAAGGCACCACGCCTGCCATCATCTTTTTGCTGGTCTGCGTCGTGTTGATTTTCGCCACACTCTTCGCAGGTCCGTTCGTGCCTGCCATCAGCGACCTTGCGCTTCCACTCGTCGGCGTGTTATTTCTTGTCGCTGGCGTCGGCTCAGGTCTCATCGCGGGCATCGGCAAAGATGCGTGGAAAGCAGCTGGCGAAGGACTGGGCGGCATCGCGCCCGCCATCCCGCTGATTCTGATGGCGGCAAGCGTCAAGTTCATCATCGCCTCGGGCGGCATCCTCGACACCATTTTGCACAGCGCGGCAAACGCCTTCCTCGGCGCGAACCCCATCACCGCCGCGCTTCTGATTTTCGCGCTGACCCTCGGCATTGAATTCTTCGTTTCGAGCGGCTCGGCAAAAGCCTTTTTGCTCATGCCCATCCTCATTCCGCTGGCAGACCTGGTCGGCGTCACGCGCCAAACCGCCGTGCTCGCCTACATCTTCGGCGACGGCTTCTCAAACCTCGCCTACCCCACCAGCGCCGTCCTGCTCATCTGCCTCAGCCTGACCGCCGTCACCTACCCCAAATGGCTGCGCTGGGTCATGGGCTTGTGGGTTTGGGTCATCCTCGCTTCTTTGATTTTCCTCGCCATTGCGGTGATGACTCAATACGGACCTTTTTAGATGACCGACATTCCCGCGACTTATGAATCGTCCCGCGACCAATTCCGCGCCGCGCTCGCTTCCCTTTCTAACCGTTGGGCTGGTTCCCGTTTACTGAGTCATTCCCTAGCGGATAACTCTGACCTGACGATTGACGTCATCTCCGCAGATGCAACCCGCGACAAACAAAAGTTACTGATCCTCACCACAGGCTTGCATGGCATCGAAGGCTATGTCGGCGCTGCTGTTTTGCAATTGTTCATCGAAGAATATTTGCCGCGCCTCGACCCCGAAACAACGGGACTGCTGCGTGTGCATCCCATCAATGCCTATGGCATGAAACACCGCACGCGGGTCAACAAAAACAGCGTTGACCTCAACCGCAACTTTGAAGAAAATTTTGATTCGCTCAAGCCCCTGAATTCATATTACGAGTCGCTCGCGCATTTATTAAATCCCGCGCGCCCGCTGATAAATCCATTTTACGAAAAACTAGCCTTCGCACGGAACGTGCTGAAAGCCCTGCCAAAAGGAGCGAGTCATATCCGCGAGGCGGCGTTGATGGGACAATACCGCGTTCACAACGGGATGTACTTCGGCGGTTTTGAACCGCAGGCGGAAACCAAATTTATTCAAAAAATTGTTGGAGATGCAGTATCTGACTACGCGCAAATTGTTCTGCTCGACATTCACACGGGCTACGGTCCGCGCTGGCAGATGACGCTGGTCAATCCGCCGTCAGAGAAACAAACTGCCAAAGAAACAGCAACCAGATTCAACGTCCCGTTGGTGGCGGGTGTAAATCCAGATGAGTTTTACACGATCCACGGTGACATGGTCGAGTATTTCCATAAAATGGTCGCGTCGAAATATCCAGACAAAAAGGTGTACGCGGGCGCGTTTGAATTTGGCACGTATGGCGAATCCTTGCTACAGGGAATTCATAGTTTGCAAACAACTGCGCTTGAAAACACCCTGCGCTGGTTCGGCGGGAGCGACGCCATGCATACGTGGATGAAGCGCGAATACAATGAGCTATTCGTGCCCGCCAACCCAAAATGGTGGCAAAAAGCTCAAGCCGACGCACGCCAGGCATTTGACGGTATCTTAAGCGCCGAAGAATATTTCAAGGAGTAGCCATGTTAAACAATGAACTTGCAAAAGCAGTTGAAGATTTCTCAAGTTTACTGCTGCCAATTTCCGAAAAAGATTTGGAACGCGCCTGGATATGGAAAGACCATGACGAGGAAGGCATTCGTTTTGCTTTCTTTGTGACGATCCAGCAGCTGCGTCAACTGGCTGTTACACTGGCTGCCAGAAGAAAACCAGTTACACAAACCCAACTCATCCTCGGTCAATATCACAAACAATACATGGACTTGCAAGCTGCGATCTTCGGGCTTTCCAAGGAAGACGCAGACCGCGCGCCCGCCGAAGGCGAATGGTCGGCGCGGCGAGTCTACGCCCACATACTCGGCACGGATATATTCTTCAGTACAACCATCCGCTATGCGCTAGAAAATCACCGTACTGGAAAATGGACGCCCGAACGCATGTCTGACGAAGACGAGGCACGATTGGACGGGATCAGCGAAGATGAATTTACCGCACTGACACATGGATCGCTTGAAGGAATGCTGGCTTATCATCGAGAATTTCATCCGAAGCTTATTCAAGAGTTTAGCGACATCACGGATGATGAATTAGAGTTGCCATCTGCAATGTGGGAAGAGACACGCTTTCCCATTCGGCATCGATTACATCGCTACGAAGCTCACTTTATTCAACACACTGTTCAAATAGACAAGACACTCGTTGCCATTGGACAGTCGCCGAGCGAGACAAAAAGATTGATCCGATATTTATTTGCTGCACTGGCAGAAGTGGAAGCAAATTTGATCGGCGAATACAATTTACAGGAAGAGTGCCTGCAACTGGCAAAGGAAATAAATTCCAGAACAGCGGAAATTCGGGAAATTTTGAAAAACAGTTGAAATCAAAAACGAACCTCCAAGACAAAAGAAACTTGTCTCGGAGGTTCAAATAAATCGGGGAATAAAACTTACCAATTACCAATCAACCAATTACTCTTATGTTGTCTCTGTCACCTTGCGAATGCTGCGCGGCTGCTCCGTATCGTATCCTTTCGCAACCGTCAAATGATAGGCAAATAACTGTGCGAGCAAAATACTCACCATTGGGGAAAGCCACTCGGGGACATCCGCTGGAATGGTCAACGGGACTTGCGCCAGAGACAATGCCCTTTTATCGTTGGAAATAACAACCAGTTCTGCAGAAAGGTCACGCAAGCGTTTGAGCATTTCAAGCATCGAGTCAAAGACCTTGCCCTTCGGCGAAACCGCAAAAACAGGATAGCCTTTCACCATCATGGCAATCGGACCGTGCGCGAAATCGGCGGAGGAATATGGCTCGGCGTTGATGTAGGTCAATTCCTTCATCTTCAACGCCCACTCAAAGGCGGTGGCATAGTTATAGCCGCGCCCCAGCACAACGGTCTGGTCAATGTAGCGGTATCTTTGCGCGGCTTGTGAGATGAAGTCACTCTGCTTCAAGACCTGTTTCATCCAGCCGGGGACTTTTGCCAACTCGTCCCATGCTTTTTTATTTTTGCTCAATGCAACCGAAAGCATTGCCACTGCCATCAATTCGTTGGAATAGGTCTTGGTGGCAGCAACCGCTTTTTCTGAACCCGCTTTCAGGTCAATGACAAAATTCGAAGCCTCTGCCAGCGGAGAGTTTGGCTCGTTGGTAATCGAAAGCGTCAGGCAGTTTTGCTTCTTCCCCTCTTCCAACACGCTGACAATATCGGGAGATTGCCCAGACTGCGAGATGCCGATTACCAGCGCGTTCTTCAACTTGGGTGGCTGCTTGTAATACGTGAAAAGTGACGGGGTCGCCAGCGCCAGCGGAAGCCCGTTCATTGCGCCAAGCAGATAATTTGCATATCGTCCCGCATTATCAGAAGTTCCGCGCGCGGCGAGGAAAACATATTGAATGTCGCGCTTTTCAATTTCGGCGGCAATTTTCTCGACAGTTTTTCTCTGCGTCGTGAGCAGGGATTTGATTCGCTCAGGTTGTTCGGTAATTTCAGAATAAAGAGTCATGTGTCCTACTTTTAGATTTTCACAGGTTGACCAACACGCGCCGAATCGTAGGCAGCCAGAGCCACTTCCACGGCGCGCAAACCATCCACACCTGTCACACTCGGCTCACGTCCGTCACGGATGGCGGAAACGAATTCACTGATCATGGCTTGGTTCATGTCCGAACCCCAATATTGCCAGATGGGACGCTGATTGGCGTGGCTGTAAATTGTGATATTCTGCTTGAAGCCATCCACGATGACCGCGCCGCGTTCGGTGACCATTTCAAAAGTCAACCCGCCCCACGTTGGCCAATACTGCGGACGACACCACGAAGTATCAATGGTGGCAAACACGCCGTTTTGGAAAGTTATCATTTCCAGCCCGCCGGTTTCCACGTTCACTTCGTTGGCGTGGAAAATTTTGTTGGTCTGGGCATAGACTTCGACCGCTTCACTGCCGAGATACCAGCGCATGATGTCCACCAGATGGACGGTGTGATCCATGATCGCGCCGCCGCCGGCCAAAGTTGGGTCAACGAACCAGGCACGATGCTTGGTTGGGAGTTCACCTTGATTCGTGCCGTTGAAGCAATAGACCTGTCCGAGTTCACCAGAGTCCAGTCTGGCTTTGACTTCCATCAACGGGGCGCTGAATCGCATGGGGAAAGCCGTCATCAACAGCACCCCGGCCCGGGCGCAGACATCCACGACAGCTTTTGCGTCTGCCAGAGTCGTGGCGATGGGCTTCTCGCACAGCACATTGATCTTGGACGCGGCGGCCATTTCCACGAGCGGCAGATGCTTGGAATTTTCTGTGCAGATGATCACGCCGTCGGGTTTGCTTGCGAGCAGGGCTTCGTACGTGTGAAAGAAGGGAGCGTTGTACGCCTGCGCAAAACGCTGCCCGCGCGCGGGGTCTTCATCGGCAACGCCGCACAATTCCACGCCGGAAATGGCGCGCAGGTTGGCGATATAGGCTTCGGCATGATGGTGTGCAAAACTCATGATTCCGATTTTCATGACAACACCTCCAGTAAAACGGCTTTCCCTGTCGCCGCAGATTGAATGGCAGCTTCTGAAATTTGAACCGCGGCCATACCATCTTCAGCGGTGATGCGGGATTCTTTCTCGCCGAGCAGCACGGAATAAAATTCTTTGATCTGCGTGGTATAGGGACTCTCGGATACCGGACTGGACGGCAAACCCACATCGGGAGATTCACTATTAGTTTTTGCAACCAGATTCAGGATGGGCGAGGTATCGGCAGAATCAAATTCGATCAAGCCGCTATCTCCGGCAATTTCCAGATGGGTGCGAAACGTGGGCGGCGGATATGCCCATGAGCCGGTAATATGCGAGATCGCGCCGCTGCGATGTTTGAGAATGGCGAGACCATAATCCACGGGCGCGTTGGGATTTGCCGTGGTAATTTTTTTGGCAAAGACACTTTCCACGTCACCGGCGATCCAACGGGCATAATCAAAATCGTGAATCATCAAATCCATCAAAATGCCGCCGGATTTGGATTCGTCGAGGAACCAATTCCCGGCCGGTTTCTTGGGACGAAAACTTCCGCGGTTCAAACGGATGACGCCCGGCTTGCCAACTTCGCCGCGCATGACGCTTGATTTCGCCAGCGCGTATTCGGTGAAGAAACGCACGACATGCGCGACCAGCAATTTGACTCCCGCCTTGCGGCAGGCTTCGATCATTTCGCGCGCCTGCGCGGTGGTTCGTCCGAGCGGCTTCTCGCAGATGACGTGCTTTCCGGCGGCCGCGGCTTGCAAGGTCATTTCATGATGTTGATGTGTGGGCGTGCAAATATCCACCACGTCCACATCGGGCAGCATGGATGCGAGGTCGGGATAAACCCTGGCGTTGTACTGGTTTGCCAACGGCTTGGCTTCATCGGCCGTTTCAGCTACAATCCCGATCAGTTCGGCTTCTGTCTCAGCCCAGCCTGCGGCGTGAGTGGTACCCATAAAACCTGCGCCAACAATTCCAACTTTCATTCAAGCCTCCTAAATTTGGAGATTCTATTATCCGTAGGTCACGCTTTCAGCGTGACGTTTTCTCTGATGCTAGGCAGTATTCAATCCCGAAGGGATGGCAGGATTGTAGTGAAATTTTTGCACGGAAGACCAAATCCCGAAGGGATGTCATGATTCTCCCGAAAAAACATGACACCCCTTCGGGGTTATTTTATCGGTTTTGAACAAATCTATAATCATTTCACTCCTTCGGAGTTATTCCTACACAACTGTCACGTTGCAAACGTGACTTACTTGAGGGCACCAGCCGTAATACTGCGAATCATTTGTTTGGAGAAGATCAGGTAAATGATCAAAATGGGAATCATCGCCAGAGTCAAAGATGCGAGCACTGCATTCCAGTCGCTGACGAATTGACCGAGGAATTGCTGCACACCCAAGGTGACGGTGGCGGTCTTTTGACTGGGAGCCAGAATCAACGGGAACCAAAGATCGTTCCAAATGGGGATCATGGTGAAGATGCCGATGGCGCCGATGGCGGGACGCACCAGCGGAATGACCAACCCGAAGATGCGGTATTCGCTTGCGCCGTCAATGCGGGCGGCATCCTTGAGTTCCTTTGGAACCTGACGCATGAACGAACTGAGAATAAAAATGGTCATCGGCAGGGATTGCGCAATGTAAACCAGAATCAAGCCGGTCAATGTATTAACCAAATTGAAGCCGACCATTAACTTTAGGATACCCACTGTGCCAAGACGAATTGGAATCATGATTCCAATCGACAGGTACAATGCCAAAAACGTATTGGTCTTGAATTTATATTCCGAAAGCGCGAAGGCGGCCATGGCGCCGATGAGCAAGGTTAGCACCAGAGACGTGAGAGTCACGATCAGGCTGTTGGTAAAGTAGGTGCCAAAATGAGAGCGTTCGATCACCGTTTCGTAGCCGATTAGGTCGAAAGTGGTCGGCGTCGGCAGGGAAAATGGCGAACCGAAAATATATTTCTTGGCTTTGAACGAGTTGATCACGATCATGAAAATGGGAAATAACGCGATGACCGTGTAAATCATCAAAATAAGTTGTGGAATTACCGACTCAAGAATTCGACGGATTTTATAACCAGTCGATTCAGTGTGATGGTGTGGTGTGGTCTTTATCATCTCAACCTCACATTTCGATGTTCTGGACGCGACGCTGCCAGACAAAGGTATAAAGCATAACGCCCGTCAGGATAATCAGGAACATCATTGCCGCAACCGTTGAGCCCATGGATACATCACCCAGTTGAAGCTGCTGGCCAAAAAATGTCCGGTAGAAGAAAGTGCCCATGATGTCGGTGGCAAAATCGGGACCGGCATTGGCGCCTTTCATCGTGTAGATCAAATCAAAGGCGTTGAAATTCCCCACGAAGGTCAGAATGGATACGATGCCAACAGTAGGCATGATGAGCGGGAATTTAATCTGCCAGAAAACGCTCCAACTGGTTGCGCCGTCTACAGTGGCGGCTTCCATTAATTCTTCGGGAATGGCGATTAACGCGGCGTAGAACAGAATCATCGGGATGCCGATAAACTGCCAGACCGAGATCAAAGCAACCGTCGACAGGGCGGTTTCGGGAAGTCCCAGCCAGGGCTTGAACAGAAAGCCAAGTTGTACGATTCCCAGAAGCGTTTTGCTGACGCCCCAAAGCGGATTCAAGATCAGGTTCCAGATGAAGCCGATAATCACCACCGAAAGGACGGTCGGCATGAAATAAATGGTGCGATAGAAATTCGCGCCGCGCCGTTTCTCGTTTGAGATCAACGCCGCCAATAACAGCGCAATGGAGTTCTGCACGACCATGTGAATGGCGAAGAAGATGAAGTTATTTTTTAGCGCGCCGAAAAAGCGCGGAGCAAAATTGGAGTTGGTGAATAACTTGACGTAGTTATCCAGTCCGGCAAAAACTTCCTGCTTATCGGCTGTCATTGTGTAAAAACTCATCCTGAGCGAATTGAGCAAAGGATAGACCATGAATATGGTGTAGATAATAACTGCGGGAGCAAGAAATACAAAAATATAATAGGGGAAGGATTTGCGTTCGTACATAGAGTCCTCCAATTCATTAAAAGAAGAGTGTGGTGGTTT